>CAIYYE010000469.1 GCA_903930395.1 uncultured beta proteobacterium | reverse complement strand
CGGGCAGTCAAGGGACGCCTGCAGAATATAGAAAGGATTAACCATGCGTCACCGCAATGGACTTCGCAAACTGAACCGTACCAGCAGCCATCGCCTGGCGATGCTGCGCAACATGACCGTTTCCCTGCTCAAGCACGAGGCCATCAAGACCACCGTGCCCAAGGCCAAGGAACTGCGTCGTGTTGTCGAACCCATGATCACCCTCGGCAAGACCCCGACGCTGGCTAACAAGCGTCTGGCTTTTGACCGTCTGCGCGACCGCGACATCGTGGTCAAGCTGTTCGCCGAAATCGGCCCGCGTTACGCTACCCGTCCGGGCGGCTACCTTCGTATTCTGAAGTGTGGCTTCCGCGTCGGCGACAACGCACCGATGGCTTTCGTCGAGCTGGTTGATCGTCCGGAGCCCACCGAGGCTGTGGAAATCGAAGAAGCAGCTGCGTAATTCAGCTGTTATTTAAAAAGGCCGGGTTTCCCGGCCTTTTTTTTGCCATTTGACAGCTTAGGGGCAGTCGATGAGCATCAGTGAAATGTCGTCACTGGCGATGCATTCACCCTGATGCTTGGCCAGCGTGCTTTCGATTTTTGCAAAGCGATCACTCGGTGACGTATTGGCTGTGGCCGCAATCAGTCTTTCCGTGCCGAACTGGATGCCGCTGGCGTTGGTGGCTTCCAGCAGGCCATCCGAGCAAAGGACGAGCTGGCTCTCGTCGGCCCAGCTGAAGTGCTCTGGATCTCCTCCCAGCTCATCGTTGCTGACGATGCCTAGCGGCAGATTGGCTGACTGGAAGGTGCGGGCAACCCGGCCCCAGCGGTCGAAGAGAAATGCCTCGGGCGTACCACCGACCCAGATGTCACCTTGCTTCTCGGATTCGTTGAGGCAGACCAGCGTAATTGCCACGAAGCGCCCGATCGGCATCGATTCCTTGAGCTGATGATTCAGTTCAAGAACAATCTCGCGAATCGGACGATTCAGTTTGGTCATCCGGTAGAACAGCGCGAGCACGGGCAGCACGCTGATTGCGGCAGTCAGTCCATGGCCGGTTGCGTCAGCCAGTAGGGCGTAAAAACGCCCTTCATGCGAGCGGTTGGCGGCGACGATATCGCCGCTGAAGTTTTCGGCAGGAATGACCGAATAGCGCAGGCAGTCGTCCTGAAGGCCCTTGCGGTGTAGTTGCTTCTCCATGAGGCGCAGGGCGAGATGCTGCTCAGCCTGCGTCTGGTCGAAATATTCCTGAAGTTGGCCTGCATTCTCGCGCAACGTTTGTTCTGTCCGCTTCCGTTCCGAGATGTCACGGATGACGCAAACGCTCATGCGCTGGTTGTCGAGGATGACGCGAGAAATGCTGATCGTTGCCGGAAAAGTGTCGCCATTCTTATGCTGAGCGAGCAGTTCGCGCTCCAGTTCGACGGGTTTGTTTGCATCTACAAGTGTATTGCCACCGCTCAGATCGTCTTCACCAGCGTGTTGGTGATCGGGCAACAGCACGGCCAGGTTTTTCCCGGGCAACTCGGCCGCACTCCAGCCAAAAATTCGCTCGGTCGATTGGTTGACCGATACGATGATTCCTTCCTCGTTACTGGTGACGATGGCATCCAGAACATTGTCGGAAATTGCCTGCACACGTCGCAGGGAATCGATGGACTCCTGCTGCATGGCGAGTGAACGCTGCATTGAACGCAGCTTGGCTTCAAGGACCACGAAATTGATCGGCTTGGTCAGGTAGTCGTCAGCGCCGGCATCCAGCCCTTCGACCAGGTTTTCATCCCGATTCAGGGCGGAGAGGAAGATCACCGGCGTCCATCGATCGCGCGGCACCGCCTTGATGCGACGGGCTGCTTCAAAGCCATCCATGACAGGCATCATGATGTCGAGAAGAATCAGATCGGGCTGTTCGGCTTCGAACTTGCGTACAGCTTCTTCGCCGTTCTCGGCAAGGATGACCTCATGCCCGAGCTTCTTGAGAAAAACCTGCAGGATATGCAGATTGGTCCGGTTGTCATCAACGGCAAGTACCTTCATCTTGTTCTCAATCGAAATCATGACAGCACCCCGGGGCGGTCCTCTTCACGGCGGCAAATCGTGGCAATGGCGATATTGCCGCAACCCTCGTAGGTGATGCTGCTGAAACTCAACATCCGGGCCAGGGCAATGCCGCGGCCATTGGGGTCAAAGGCACGTTCGGGATCGATCTCGAGATACTTTTGCCAGGCGAAACCACTCCCCTCATCGCTGATGCGCAGGGTGATTACGTCGCAATCCCGGTGGAAGGCCAGGCGAACCGTCTTGTCGGCATTTTCAGGCAAGGCGGCGCGCCGGACGATTTCATCGTGCCAGCGGTCGTCCTGCTTAAGGGTGCTTTTTTCGACGTAGGTTAGACCCAGGTTGCCGTGCTCGACCCCGTTGATCAACAGTTCGGAAATTCCCATCACCACGGCTTCGGGGTTCGGACAGGCATTGGCGATGAAGGAGGCGAGCTGGCCGGCTTCTTCAACGGTCCTGATCGAAAACTCCGCCTTTTCCAGGAATTGCAGCGAATTGATATGCTGGTGCAACTGCTGGCTGAGCATGTTGCGCGCATTGGCGTCGCTCAGCGCCGCATGGACAATGGCGAGCAGGCTGTCGCGCCGATAGGGCTTGGTCAGGTAATAGTAGGCACCCGCTTCGAGGCCCTCGCGAATTTGCTCAGGTGAGTTGGCGGCTGTCTGCATGATGACGGGAATGCCGGCCAGTCTTGGCGTCTCCTTGATGCGTCGGAGCAGGCCTATGCCATCGAGTCCGGGCATCATCCGGTCGAGAAGGATGAGCTTGAAGTCGTTTTCAGGGTCTTGCAGGAGCTGCCAGGCGGCCTCGCCGCTGTCTGCTGCGTGCAGCGAGAACGGTTCCTCACCGTCGAAATACTCGACCAGGATTTCGAGGTTGAGTTGTTCATCATCAACCAGCAAGACAGGTGTTTTAGTCATTTTGTATTGATTTCCCCATCCAGAATCTCAATGGCAGGGTGACGACGAAACAGGCGCCCCGCTCTGGATTGTTGTGCGCAACAATCGTACCACGGTGTTGTGAAACTATTCCCCGGCAAATGGCCAGCCCAAGTCCGGTTCCGCCGGCGCCACTCTTGGTCGCGCTACTCTGCACAAACTTGTCAAAAATGGTTTCCAGCTCATCTTCCGGTATGCCTACCCCCTGGTCGATGAAGCGGATCGCAAGGCCGGGCTGAAAACCCTTGTCCTGGACCCGTCGACCAGTCGGCAGGAGGGCGCTGGACAGCTCGATCCGTATCGTTCCTTCGATGGGCGAGAACTTGATGGCATTGGACAGCAGGTTGCAGATAACCTGAGTAATACGGTTCCTGTCGGCGGTGATGACGACCTCGCTCGTTTCGCTGACGATCTCGAGCTGCAGGTTGCGCTGGAGCAGGAGTGGTTCAAGTTGGGACATGACCTCATGAACCAGGGCCAGGGCATCAAAGGTCTGCGGGTGCAATTCGACATGGCCGGCATCCAGCTTGGAGAGATCAAGCAATTCGTCGATCAGGGAAAGCAGTCGCTGTCCGCTCTGGTCGATGCGCTCGAAGTACTGGCCGATTTTCGGGTCGCTGAGCGCCCTGGCTCGCATGATGCCGAGTTCGACGAAGCCCAGAATGGCATGCATCGGGGTATTCAACTCGTGCGACATGTTGGCGAGGAACTCGGATTTGGCCTGGCTGGCGGCCCGTGCCTGCTGCAGCGCGCTGTTCAGGCTGGCCGTACGCTGGCTGACCTGCTCCTGAAGGTGATCCCGGTGTTCGCTGAGTTCGCGGGTCAGCGTCAGGGCGTAGCGTTCGGCTCGTTTGCGGTGGGTGCTCAGGTGGTGCACCAGAAGCGCCAGAAGCAGGCTGCCGAGCAGGCCGCCATAAAGCACCAGGGCAGGGGTGTCCAGGCCCGGCGCGGGCACGCTGCGGGGATGGAAGTGGAGCACCCAGTTGCGTCCGCCGAAGTCGATCTCGTGATGGAGCAAGGGCGCCGAGGAATAGTTGTAGCCGGGGTCCGAACTGAAGATCAGTGTTGGCGCCGTGCTGCCGGAGGCATCGCCGGACAGGGACTCATCGAATATCTGAAGTGCGAAGCGGCTGTTGAGGGGCAGTGTCAGTGCGGCCATGAACTCATCGAAACGGTAGGCCGTAAGGACGACCCCGGCAAAGTTTATCCGGTTTCTGTCCGGCTGCCCGAGCACGAAGGAGGGGGCGAATATGGCCTGAATCAACTGGAAACCCGGGCGCTTCGTACCCTTGTCCGGCTGCAGTTCGATGGGCGCAGTCATGGCGATGTTGCCGGTCAGCACGGCCCGGTTGATGGCATCGCGCCGCCCCGATTCGGAAAGCAGATTAAAGCCGAGTATGGCATCGACAGCCGGCGATTTTGGGGCAATGAAGCGTAGCGGCAGGGCGACATCGGCAAGGGGCCGTGGCGACGGGAGCGCCGTGCCGCCAGCAGTGGTGAACTCGACGTGGCGAAGGCCGTTGCGTGCTGGATCGAGAGCCACTGCGGGTGCGTAGGCGAAGGCATACATGCCGGCCAGGTTGCCATTGACTTCGATATCCCTGGCAAAGCGACTCCAGACAGCGACATCCTGGCTTGGCGTCGCACCGGCAAAGGCATGCAGGGAACGAAGAAACTGGCCGTGCAGATTCAGGCGTTCGCGAATCTCGGCAGTGATCGCCGCACTTTCCTGGTTGCTCGCCAGCTCTTCCGCCTGGCTCTGAAGTCGGTATTGCCAGTGCCAGGCGCCGAGTGTGGCCAGGGATAACAGCAAGAAGGTGGCGAAGGGCAAGAGCCAACTGCCATGGTTGTATGCCCGGCGTGCATCCCGACTTGTCAGACCGGTGTTCACTGCGCGGCCGCCTCCATTTCATGCTTTTCCTGTTGCTGCAGGGTCCACATCCGGGCGTAGCTTCCCTCGGCCGAGAGCAGTGCGCCATGGCTGCCGCGCTCGACGATGCGCCCTTCACTCATGACCAGGATTTCGTCGGCATTCATGACCGTAGACAGGCGGTGGGCGATGACCAGGGTCGTGTGGCCGATGGCGACTTGTTCCAGCTGGGTCTGGATGGCGCGCTCGGTGGCCGAGTCGAGGGCTGAGGTGGCTTCATCGAAAATCAGGATGGGCGGATTCTTGAGCAGGGCGCGGGCAATGGCAACACGCTGCTTCTCGCCGCCGGAGAGTTTCAGGCCGCGTTCGCCAACGCGGGTCTCGTACTTGAGTGGCAGCGATTCGATGAAGTCGTGCAACTGAGCGGCGCGCGCTGCGGCCAGGACTTCATCACGGCTGGCTTCCGGACGGCCGTAGTTGATGTTGTAGAAAATGGTGTCGTTGAACAGCACGGTGTCCTGCGGCACGATGCCGATGGCGGCACGCAGGCTGCTTTGCTTGAGCGTGCGCAGGTCATGGCCGTTAATCTGGATGGCGCCGCCTGTGACATCGTAGAAACGATAGAGCAGCCGCGACAGCGTCGATTTGCCGGCCCCGGAGTGACCGACGACGGCGACTGTCTTGCCCGGTGGAATGGCAAAGCTGAGGTTTTTCAGGATCTGCCGGTTGGGCTCATAGGCGAAGTCGACCGCAGCGAAATTGACCTGCAGGGGGCCGGCTGGCAACTCGCGGGCGTCCGGCGCATCGGCGATTTCCCGGTTTTCGTTGAGCAGCTTGAACATCCGCTCGATGTCGGTCAGCGCCTGGCGAATCTCCCGATAGACGATGCCGAGGAAATTG
>CAIYYE010000468.1 GCA_903930395.1 uncultured beta proteobacterium | reverse complement strand
TGCAACCGGGCCAGCCACCAGTCCGGATGCATCGCCGAGGCGACCGGGTCGGCCGCCAAAGCCGCGGTCAACGACGCTTGCTGGCGCAGGAAATTGCGCAGAACACCATTGACGAGAGCACGAAAATTTCCGCCGGCGACCTCACCGGCTGCCGAGACCGCCTGATCGACGACCGTGTGCGCAGCGTCCGGCCGGGTTTCAAGGCGATAGATGGCAACCAGCAGCAAGGCGCGTACTTCGTCGCTGTCGAGCGGTCTTTGCAGCAGCCGGGAAAGAAAAAAGTCGCCGCGCCCATAGGCGCGCAGACTGCCATAGACGAGATCCTGGACAGCCGGCCGCGCCACCGGATCGACCCGGCCAAGCAGGCCATCGGCCAGACTCTGCCCGCCAAATACGGCAGTATCGATGCGGGACGCCTGCAACAGGGCATAAGCGAGTGAGGTGAGCGGCAAACTGGACATAGGCGAGCATTATCGCACGCGGCATAATGGCCGAATGCGGCAAATCCTCCTCGCTCTGCTTTTCTTTTCCCTGCCCGCGCCAGCCAGCGCCTGGAATGCCGCCGGCCATCGCCTGGTCGCCGTCATCGCCTGGCAGCAACTGTCTCCACCGGCACAGGACGCCATCACCCAAATACTCGCCGACCACCCGGATTACCAGCGCTGGGCCGACAAATCGCGTTCGACCAAGGGCATCGACATCTTTGCCGAAGCCTCGACCTGGCCCGACGACATTCGCCACGACCCGCGCTTCCACGATGAAAACAGGGAAGCAGCCACTCCAGCCCTGCCCGGCCTGCCCGACACGGCACGCCACAAGCGCTGGCACTACGTGGACCTCGATGCCGCCGGCAAGCCGGAAGCCGGCGAACTGGACCGTCAGATCGAGCGCCTGGGCAAGCTCCTGGCTGCCAGCCGCAATCCGGCTGACGGCGCCTATGCCCTGCCCTGGCTGGCCCATCTCGTCGCCGACATCCACCAGCCGCTGCATGTCGGACGACACGGTGACGAAGGCGGTAACAAGGTCGACATCGAAAATCCGCTCAATAAACGTCACCCCTTGAGCACGCTGCACAGTTATTGGGACGATCTGCCCGGCCCACCCTGGCTTCGCGGCAAGCGCCTGGCACAGAATGCGGCGCGCCTGCTCGACAAGCACCCGGCTCCGACGCAAGGCAATGTCAGGCAGTGGCGTGACGAGAGCCATCGCCTGCTCGCCGGGGCCTACCCGCCATCCGGCGGCAGCCGGCCAGCACAGATCAGTGAAGACTTTCACCGGCACAGCCGCGATCTGGCCGAACGCCGCATCGTCGATGCCGGTTACCGGCTGGGCGGACTGCTCGAGCGCATTTTCGGCCAGCGGGTTCCACGTGAAACGCCCGGGAGTTAAGCCATGAACGGCCTGCACCTGATTGCCGACCTGCACGACTGCCGGTGCCCCCCGGCTTTCCTGCTCGACGCCCCGGGGCTCGAATCATTCTGTGTCGACGCCTGTCAGCGCCATGGCCTGACCGTCGTCGGCCGGCTTTTTCATGCCTTCCACGACGCGAGCAGTCAGCCTGCCGGCGTCACAGGCACCGTCGTCCTGGCCGAATCCCACCTTGCTGTGCACACCTGGCCCGAAATCGCCAGCGTGACGCTGGATGTCTATGTCTGCAATTTCAGTGGTGACCACAGCCTGCAGGCGCAAGCACTATTCAGCGAGCTTATCGACCGCTTCGCCCCCAGCCGGCTGGAAAAGAAAGAGGTGGCGCGCGGCAACCTCGGGGACTGAAGCGCCGAGCCAGTCAGGTCGGCTGCTCAAAGCGGTCGCCGACCTTCAGGGGATGGCCCGCCAGGAACTGTTGCACCGGCAGGCGCTTGCCCCCCGCCTTCTGCAATTCACTGACCGACAGCGCACCCTGGCCACAGGCAATGACGATCCTGTGGCGGTCAAGCGCCAGAATGGCACCCGCTTCACCAGCGCCATCCACCGGCATGGCCTGCCAGAGTTTCACAGTCTGGCCAGCGAACAAAGCCTGGGCACCGGGGAAGGGATTGAAGGCGCGGATATGGCGATCAAGCTCGGTCGCTGTCTTCGACCAGTCGATCAATGCCTCGGCCTTCTCGATTTTGTGGGCGTAGGTCACGCCCTCGGCCGGCTGCGGCTCGGCCGGCAAGGGCAGCTTGCCGAGCGCCTCGACGACCAGCCCGGCGCCCAAGGCGGCCAGGCGGTCATGCAGGGTCGCTGTCGTATCGCTGGCGTCGATGGGAAATGCCCCGCGCAACAACACCGGCCCGGTATCCAGCCCCGCCTCCATCTGCATGATGCATACACCTGTCTCTGCATCGCCCGCCAGCAGGGCGCGCTGGATAGGCGCCGCCCCGCGCCAGCGCGGCAACAGCGAGCCGTGGATATTGATGCAGCCGAAACGCGGCATATCGAGTACGACTTGCGGCAGAATCAGGCCATAGGCGGCGACGACCATGACCTCGGCGCCCACTGCGGCAAGCTTGGCCTGGGCTTCGGCATCCCGCAAGGTCAGCGGCTGGAATACCTCGATGCCATGCTCCAGCGCCACCTTCTTGACGGCCGATGGCTGCAGCGTCATGCCCCGGCCAGCGGGGCGATCCGGCTGGGTCAGCACGAGCGTCACATCGTGGCCGGCCGCGACGATGGCCTGCAGGGCCTGGGCGGCAAACTCCGGTGTCCCGGCAAATATCAGCCTCATGCGGTGACGCGCGCCTGTTTGGCCATCTTGTTCTTGATGCGGGCCTGCTTGAGCATCGACAGGTGATCGACGAAAACTACCCCATTCAGATGATCTATCTCATGCTGGATGCAGACTGCCAGCAGACCCTCCGCCTCCAGCACCTGCTCCTTGCCGTCGAGATCGAGATAGCTCACCGTCACCCGCTCGGCACGCTCGACCTTGTCGTAGATGCCGGGTACCGACAGGCAGCCCTCTTCACCGACCTGACAGCCTTCGCTCCGGCCAAGCGTCGGATTGATGAAAACACGCAACTCGGTCTTGTCTTCGGAGACATCGATGACAACGATGCGCTGATGCACATCGACCTGAGTCGCAGCGAGACCGATACCGGGTGCTTCGTACATGGTTTCGGCCATGTCGGCGACCAGTTTTCGGGTGCTCTCGTCAATCCGGGTAACGAGTGCCGCCACCTTTTTCAGGCGCGGGTCGGGGAAACGCAAAATGGGTAGAAGGGCCATATGAAATTAGGAATAAAAGCTTGCTCGATTAGGTTATTACGTGCAGAATCTAAAGCAATTCCCGAGATATGGAACGCAAATTGATCGCTGCACTACTGAGACTGCGACCCGTTTATTGCGTTCCGCCGGCACGTGAGGTTACGACTATGGTTCGCATTATATCCGCGCTCATCCTGGCCGTGACGGCCTCCTGCGCATCGGCCGCCGAGCCGCTTACGCTCGTCGATAATCCACCTGACCGACACATCGTCGTCAAGGGCGACACGCTGTGGGGCATTTCGGGCAAGTTCCTCAAGCAGCCTTGGCGCTGGCCGGAAATCTGGCAGATGAACAAGGAAGAGATCAAGAACCCGCACTGGATCTATCCGGGCAACATCATACTTCTCGACATGTCGAGCGGCTCGCCGCGCCTCAGGATGGCCAAGCCGGTCGGCGGCCAGGACGGCAAGGTCCAGCCGATGGTACACAGCACGCCAGGCGCTCAAGCCATCCCGAGCATCCCGCCCAACGTCATCGAACCTTTCATTTCGCAACCGCTGATCGTTGAATCCAGCGACTCCGGCAATCGGGCAAAAATCACGGCAGCCCAGGAAGACCGCATGTTGCTCGGCACCGGCGACACTTTCTACGCCAGCGGCATTCCCGATGCCCGCGTCGAGAAATGGCATGTCTTCCGCAAGGGCAAGCCGCTCAAGGATCCGGTCAGCGGCGAGATCATCGCCTATGAAGCCTTCTTCCTCGGCAATGCCCGCCTGGTCAAGCCGGGCGAGCCCGCCACCCTGCGCGTCACGCTGGCCAAGGAAGAAATGGCCCGCGGCGATGAGCTTATCCCGGCTCCGCCACCGGAAATCATCACCTACGCCCCGCATCGGCCGGACCAACAGGTTTCTGCCAAGGTCATGTCGATCTATGGTGGCGTGCAGGAAGGTGGCGCCAGTTCAGTCGTTTCGCTGACCCGCGGCAAGAAGGATGGCCTCGAAGTCGGCCATGTCCTCGCCCTGTCGCGCAATCGCGTCTCGATCAACATCGACGATGATGGCGTTCGCACCTCGACACCGGTTCCGGAAGAGCGTTATGGCCTGGCCTTTGTCTTCCGCGTCTTCGACAACGTTGCCTACGCACTCATCGTTGATGCCTCCAAAGCCGTCATCATCGGGGATACGGCCAAGAATCCGTGATCATCAGTGAGGGCCTCGCCGCCTGGTTGCGGCTGACGCTCATTCCCGGCCTCGGCGGCGAGTCGCAAAGAAAGCTTCTCGCCGCTTTCGGTTTACCCGAGGCGGTATTTGCTGCCGGGCGCCTCGCGGCGCGCAGCGTCATCGGCGAACGGGCCGACCTCCTCTTCGATATCGACCCGGCCCAAGCCATCGAGCACAGCATCGAGTGGGCGAGCAGGCCCGGGCAACATATCCTGACCCTGGCCGACGATGGCTACCCGAAGGCCCTGCTCGAAATCGCCGATCCACCCAATGTGCTCTATGTGCGCGGCAACCCGGCCCTGCTCCGGCAGCGTGGCCTGGCCATGGTCGGTAGCCGCAATGCCACGCCTCAAGGCCTGCAAACCGCTGAAAGCTTTGCCAGGGCACTGGCTGCCAAGGGACTCTGCATCATCAGCGGCCTGGCACTCGGCATCGATGCCGCGGCACACCGCGGCGCCCTGGCGGCTGGTGGCGACACCGTGGCCGTCATTGGCACCGGCGCCGACCTCATCTACCCGGCCCGCAACAAGGAACTGGCGCAGGCTATCGTCGAACACGGTGCGGTCGTTTCCGAATTTCCATTGGGCACCCCGTCGATTGCCGCCAACTTCCCGCGACGCAACCGCATCATTTCCGGGCTGTCGCGCGGCGTACTGGTTGTCGAGGCCGCCCCGGAAAGCGGTTCGCTGATCACGGCACGGCTGGCCGGCGAACAGGGACGGGAGGTTTTCGCCATCCCTGGCTCCATCCACTCGCCGGTCGCCCGTGGTTGCCACAGACTGATCAAGCAGGGCGCCAAGCTGGTCGAAACGGCCAACGATGTGCTCGAAGAACTGGGCAATTTCGCAGCGCCGGCCAAATCTGCTGAATCCACCCGACAAGACGATGAACACCCGCTACTCGCCGCCATGGCGCACGATCCCTGCAGCCTGGACGATCTTGTGGAATTCACCGGACAAAGTGCCGACCAATTACTGCCGGAGCTCCTGATGCTCGAACTTTCCGGCCAAATTTCCCCCCTGCCCGGCAACCGCTACCAGCGGCTGGGCTAGGCTCACTATATATAGAGACGGCTTGCCAAGCCGCGCACGGGGCACTTATCATGCCCCGGACTCCACAGGCCCCAACATGACCAAAAAGCTGATTATTGCCGAGAAACCTTCCGTCGCCGCCGACATCGCCAAGGCGCTGGGAGGCTTCACCAAGCACGACGAATACTTCGAAAGCGACACCCACGTCATTTCGTCGGCCGTCGGTCATCTGCTGGAACTGGCCTGTCCCGAAGAATTCGAGGTCAAGCGCGGCAAATGGTCGTTTGCCCACCTGCCGGTCATCCCGCCGCATTTCGCGCTGAAGCCGATCGAAAAGACCGAATCGCGGCTCAAGGTGCTGGCCAAGCTGATCAAGCGCAAGGACGTCAGCGGCCTGATCAACGCCTGTGACGCGGGGCGGGAAGGCGAACTGATCTTCAATTACATTGCCCAGCACACCAAGTCGGGCAAGCCGGTGCAGCGCCTCTGGCTGCAATCGATGACCCAGGGTGCCATCCGCGACGGCTTCTCGCGCCTGCGCCACGGCAACGAAATGCAAGGCCTCGGCGACGCCGCCGTCTGCCGTTCGGAATCCGACTGGCTGGTCGGCATCAACGGTACGCGGGCGATGACCGCCTTCAATTCGAAAACCGGTGGCTTCCACCTGACCACGGTCGGCCGCGTGCAAACGCCGACGCTGGCCATCGTCGTCGAACGTGAAAAGCGCATCCGCGAATTCAAGCCGCGCGATTACTGGGAAGTCGAAGCCGAATTCACCGCCAAGGCCGGCAGCTACAAGGGCAAATGGTTCGACGAAGGCTTCAAGGGCAAGAACGAAGACGAACATGCCCGCGCCGACCGCCTGTGGGAACAGAACAAGGCCGACGCCATCCGCGCCGCCACCCTTGGCAAGCCCGGTGAAGTCACCGAGGAAGCCAAGCCGGAAACCCGCCTGTCACCCGCCCTCTTCGACCTGACCACCTTGCAGCGCGAAGCCAACAGCCGCTTCGGCTTCTCGGCCAAGACCACGCTGTCGCTGGCACAGGCCCTGTACGAAAAGCACAAGGTCCTGACCTACCCGCGGACCGATTCGCGCTGCCTGCCGGAAGACTACCTGCCGACGGTCAAGGAAACCCTCACCGTGCTGACCGGCGAAGGCGCCGGTAAGGGCCACGACGAGGTGCTGCTCGCCCGCTACTCGCCGTTTGCCCACCAGATCCTGGCGCGCAACTGGG
>CAIYYE010000467.1 GCA_903930395.1 uncultured beta proteobacterium | reverse complement strand
GGAACAGGTTAGCCGCCAATTCGGTGCTGCCCATGTGGTCGAGGATTTTCTGGCTTTTCTTCAGACCTTTCTGTGCGTGCAGGGCTTTCGCGCCCAGTCCGCCATACAGGCCACGATAGCCATGATCTTGAAAAATGGCGAAGTCCAGGCCGCTTTCCACCCCGGCCTCCGCTGCGGCAGCTGCCAGGTATTTGTTGTGCTGGGCGAGTTCGTTGCGGATGGCGAGGCGTTTCTGATCCTCGCTAAGTTGACCGAAGCCGCTGGCATCAGCCAGCTCCTGGCGCCGCGTTTGCGTCGCAAAGTAGGTCTGGCCGTTGGCAATCACTGCCTTGCCGGGGTCGCCGTTCTGGACTATCAAATAACAGGCATATCGCGAGAGGTGGACGTCGGGCACCTTGCGCAGCGCGTTCGAGCCAATCGGGACCATTTTGGTGGTCTCACCGAAATGGTCGCCAACAGGCTGGCCGGATTGTTCGCAAGCCTGGCGTGCCTTGTCCGCCACCTGCATGAAATTTCGCCAGTCCTGATATTCCAGCAGCGGTGCCAGATCGCGTGCCGACCAGAATTCATGGCCGTCTTCATCTCGTTGGCGGATGTCTTCAAAACTATGGTGATGAGTCTGTGAAACGGGAAGGTCAGTCATGGCAGCACTCCGTGCGAAGGGACGGTTGGATTATGCCAAAAGAATTTTTTGCCGCTTTCACAAATGGCGTTCCTGAATGGCTTGCTTGCGAGCCGTCGTCGCCAGTTGGCCGTCGAAGAGGGCGGCCTGGCAGCACGGGCCGTGGGCTATGAGGTGGGCATGGCTCATGGTTTTTCTGGCTGTTGATGCCAGCGAAGTTTACTGATTGATTTGAATTTCGAGACCCCCAAGGCTCCTCGTTCATTTCGGGATTTTGAGCCTGGCTCGGTCAGGGCTGAAATAACGGCAGCGCGAGGTGCTTCATAGATAGCGTATGCATTCAGGAGTTCGTCCAGTAGCACGAGGAGTACAACATCAAACTCCTTTGATATGTCGAGCGAACCCATGCGCTGCCCTGGCTTGGCTCCAGGGAGAACGCAGCGCCCCTTGATTTGGATTTTGATTGTATGTCCATCGCGAAGCTCGACAGCGTCATAGCCCGCTTGCCTTGCCGCCGTAAGTTCCAGGCCAAGGATTTTGGCTGCTTCGTATTCAGCAACTTCGCCAGTTATTCCGAGTGGCTTGCCAGTCAGCGCGCGATAACGCTGCGCTAAAACTTTTGCTTCGGAAAGAATGGAAAGAATTGATTCAGACATGTATTTCTTTCAGTTCTGTATCAAGTTCCGCCAGGCGTTGCGGCGTTCCTACATCGACCCAGCGGCCGGTAAAGCGTTCCCCGGTCAGCGTGCCGGCGGCGATGGCGGCGTCGAGCAGGGGGCGCAGCTTCATGATTGTGCCGGCTTGGATGTTGGCGAAGAAAGATGGCGAAAAAACGGAGATTCCGGCGTAGGTGAGCGTTTGCTCACCATGGGCATAAACGACGCGCTCGCCGTCCAGGCTGAAGTCGCCGCCGGCGTGATGGGCCGGGTTGGCGACCATGACGAGATGGGCGGTTTTTTCGCTCAGCGTTCTGGCGCGCTTGAAATCCCAGTCGCAATAGATGTCGCCATTGACCACCAGAAAGGGCTGGTCGCCGAGCAGAGGCAAGGCGGTCGCAATGCCACCGGCGGTCTCCAGCGCGCCCGGCGGCTCGGGCGAATACTGGATGCGCAGTCCCCATCGCGATCCATCGCCCAACGCCTGCTCGATCTGGGCGCCAAGATGGGCGTGATTGATGACGATGTCGCGGAACCCCGCCGCCGCCAGTCGCTCCAGATGCCAGACGATGAGCGGCTTGCCGCCGGCGACCAGCAGCGGTTTGGGCGTGTGGTCGGTGAGAGGCCGCATGCGTTCGCCACGACCGGCGGCGAGGATGAAAGCTTTCATATGCCCTTAGCGGCGGTACCCGATCTGCTCCGTATTGCCTTCGAGCTTGTCGAGCAGGTTGAGCAAGGGCTTGAGCTGGACGTAGCGGTGGGCCGTCTTGCGGGCGTAGTTCATGAAGCGGGGCAGGTCTTCGCTGTATTTTTCCTTGCCGTCGCGGTATTTGAGGCGGCAGAAGATGCCGAGCACCTTGAGGTGGCGTTGCAGGCCCATCAGTTCGTAGTCGCGCCAGAAGGCACCGAAGTCGGCGCGCACGGGCAGGCCGGCGGCGCGGGCTTTTTCCCAGTAGCGGACGACCCAGTCGATTTCCTGCTCTTCTTCCCAGGAAATGAAGGCGTCGCGGAAGAGCGAGACGACGTCGTAGGTGATCGGGCCGTAAACCGCATCCTGAAAATCGATGATGCCCGGCGTCAGGCGTTCTGCGCTTTCGACGACCATCAGGTTGCGCGGCATGAAGTCGCGATGGACAAAGACCTTGGGCTGATTCAGCGCCGAGTTGATGAGGAACTTGAAGGTCCGGTCAAGCAGGGTCTTTTCGCTGTCATCGAGTTCGACGCCGAGGTGGCGACCGATGAACCATTCCGGAAAAAGATCGAGTTCTCGGCGTAGCAGGGTGCCGTCGTAGGGCGGCAGGACGCCGGCGGTCGATGCGCTTTGCCATTGGACCAGGGTGTCGAGGACCGGGCGGATGAGCAGATCGGCCAGGCTGAGGTCGGCGTTCAGGGCGTCGAGGTAGCCGATGCGGCCGAGGTCGGTGAGGACGAGAAAGCCCTTGTCGAGATCCTGGTCTAGGATGCGCGGCGCGGCGAGGTCGGCCTTGGCGAGCAGGCCGGCGACGTGGATGAAGGGCTTGCAGTCCTCTTTTTCCGGCGGGGCGTCCATCAGGATGCGCGTCTGGCCATCCGGCCAGGTCAGGCGGAAATAGCGGCGAAAGCTCGCATCGGCGGAAGCCGGGGTGATGTGGACGGACTGTCCGGGAAAGCGACTGGCAACCCAGTCGGTAACAAGTTGATCGCGCGGCATGGGTTCCATAAGCGGCTTGGGTTCGCTTCGTTGTAAAATGGCGCGATTTTAACACTCGGGCATCGGCCGTTCCGGTCCCGGATTTTCACAGATTGCCTTGATGCCCGGTTTTGCCCGCCGTCCGCTCGCTGTTTTTGTCTGCTGCCTGTTTTTCGGGGCGCAGGCGAGCCATGCCGCCGACGACATCATGCGTCTGCAGCTTTCCGGTGGCGAAGTCGGGGGCGAGTCGTCGACGGCGTCGGCCGAAGTCATGCTGCTGGCAGCGGCCGATCCGCCATTGCGGCTGCGTACGGAGCGCCGCTTCAATGTGCTCGGCAAAAAGCGGGATGTGCCCACACCCGTCGTCGTGGGTATCGAGTTGCCGGCTGTTTTGAAGAAGGACGACACTTACCCGTTGTTCATCACGGCCGACGAGATCGAAGGCCAGACCGATGACCTGACCGTGGCCGAGGGGCATGTTGAACTG
>CAIYYE010000466.1 GCA_903930395.1 uncultured beta proteobacterium | reverse complement strand
GGCACGAGGACGAGGCGCAACAGGTCGAGAAACAGGTTGCCAAGCATCTTCGCGCCGTACAGCGTGTTGCCGAGGGCAGGCGCCGAGGCTGGCAAGGTGGCGAGCCACAGCCCGCCGGCAATACCGAGCAGGCAGCCGATCAGGATCTGGGAATTTAGCGAGGGACGAGGCATTTTTGGATCGAGGATTTAGGATTTAGGATCGAGGAGCAAGCAGCTAGCCCAGCGCCATGATTTTGAATTTTTGCAGGGTACTCAATTCTGACCACCAGCGGATGCCGCGTTCCCGAAATTCGCGGCCTTTTTCGCTCTTTACAAGTTGAGAGCATCTTCGTTTTAAGCATCCCGCTGTTAGGATGCTGAGCTTTACTCGTATCGCATTAAATACAAATTAACCACATTTGATATTAGAGGTTATATATTGTTGTTTTGGGCTGAGTAAGGCATCGCCGAGGAGCTGCAATGAAGCAGAAAATACTCATCATTGAAGATCATGAAGGCGTCGCGATTGCCATTGAGCACCAATTGCAGCTAATCGGCAGTTTTCACGTCGACCAGTCAAGAAATGTCGTTCAGGCGCTGAAACGCTTCAGCTCAGCACACAAGCACCCTTACGATGCCGTGCTCTGCGATTACGACCTTGGTGAAAGCACCAACGGTCAGCAGCTTCTTGAATACCTGCGAGCCGAAAAGCGCATTCCTCGTCGCACAGGTTTTATCATGATTACGGCCGAGGCATCTTATAGCAGCGTCGCCAGTGCCGTGGAGCTTGCACCAGATGCCTATCTCCTGAAGCCGTTTACTCAAGCTGGGCTGGCACAGCGTCTCGAATTTGTCCTGGAAAAGCGCAAGGCGCTGAAAGCGGTGTATGGGGCTCTTGATTTGGCATCCCCAGATTTGGCCGCTGCCATTGCTGCTTGCAATGCGCTGGTAGTTGCAGGCGACCGCTTTGCCCTCGAAGCCCTAAAGATCAAGGCAGACTGCCTGATTCGCCAGGAACAATGGGGGGAAGCTGCAAACGTCTACGACAAGATAATTGCCTGGCGCCCAACCCCTTGGGCCGAGGTTGGGCGAGCCCGTACTTTGCGGTTAATGGGCTACCCCGAACTGGCTGAAGAAAAGCTGAAATCAACCCTCAGCAGTTTTCCGCAGTTTGTCGCTGCGTATGATGAAATGGCCTCGCTGGAATCGGATCGGGGCGAAACCGTTCGGGCACAAGAAATTCTCGAACAGGCGCACGCCATTGTTCCATCTAACCGTCGTAGCCGTGCCCTCGGTCTGATGGCACTGGAAAACGGTGACCATGAAAAGGCCAGCCGCTTCCTGAAAATTGTCACCCAGCGCGATCGCCATGGCTTGCTGCGAAGTACAGAAGATTTTTTCGGTTTAGCGAATGCCTTGCGACAGATGAACTGCCACGATCAAGCGATGGAGGTCTTGGACAGCATTACTCAGCACTTCCCCGAAAGTCGCCCACTGATGGTGCGAAAAATGGCTGCGGAAGCGATCACCCTGGTTGCCGCGAATCGCGGCTTCGATGCCAAAAAACGGGTACGCGACGCACTTGAACTCCTCACCGAACAAATGGCTCCGCAAGCCCAGCTTGAACTGGCTGAAGCCTGCCATCGATGCGGAGAAGTCAAGCGCGGCAACGAAATTTTTATACATGTCGCAGAAAACTGGCAGGAAAATGCAGCAGTTGTCTTGCAAACCAAGGCTGTGATGGCGCGTACTGGTGCTGGCGCGGAAGCCGCCTCGATCATCGACGAATCACTGCGCGAACTGACCAAGACAAATAACGAAGCGGCCCGGCACATGAAGGCAGGCCATTTTGATGATGCAGTAAACGACATGCAGAAGGTTGCCAAACGCCTGCTAAGCCACGCCACCATTCAAGCCAACTACGTCCAGGCCCTCCTGAAATGGGTAGAGCACAATGCGCCGCAGAATTTGATGAGCCTGCCGCAGCACAGCAGACCACGGCAACACTTGGCACTCGCTCGCGAGCACTTGCAACAACTGGCCAAGATCAAGGCGGATCATCCCCGCTTGCCCCCCTTACAGCGCCTGTTGGTCAAACTCACCGGGGAAACGGATATTTTGAAGCCTGCGGCTGACGATCACGCCTCGCTTGACGAGGCATGCACCATGGAGATCGGCGAATGATCGACCTGCGGATTGCCAGTCTCATTCACAACGCCCGCAATCGCTTGATGCCTGTCATCGACAGGCTGCGCCGGGAGGGGCAGCCCGATGCCGCTGCAGAAATTGACCATATCGGCGCCTTGCTCGGCTTGGCCATGACGCTGTTTCGACAAGGGCGGAAAAGCATTGAGGTTTTTCCAGGGGAGGTCGATCTCGATGAGTTTTTCAAGGAACTCGCATCAGAAATCAAGAAGCTTGCACCACTGGGGGCCAGTACCGAATTGCACTCGGACTTGGCTGGCATGCCTTACCCGGTATGGCAGATGGACTACCAGCTAATACAACTGGTTTTGCTTGATGCGCTGATGAATGCGTGGCGCCATGCTCGACATAAGGTCAGCATCAAGATGCAACTAAGCGATGGATATCTCTGCTTCGAGATTCGCGACGATGGCGATGGCTTTCCTGCGGAATGGCTCGCTGAAAATTGCATGGTCGAGAAAAAATCAGTCGGTACTGGCGTAGGCTTGACGATCGCCCGCCAGGTTGCCGCGCAACATCTTATTCAGGGGCGCCATGGTCGTATCGAACTTGAAAATTGTGCTGGGGCGGTTTTCAGGCTATTGCTGCCCTAACGATCTTGGTGATTGGCTTAGACCGTGAATTTCGAAACTTCATTTTGCAAGTCATTGGCGACCACTTCTAGCATAACCAGTCCGATTTTTCGATAGCTTAGGCTTGGGGCTGAGCCAGCCACATTAGCCAAACAGCCTGATCTTAAGCTTTTCCAGAAAATTCAGTTCTCCCCACCATACCAGACCCTTTTCCCGGAACTCGCGACCTTTTTCTGTCAAATTCAGTTTGATAGCGCCGAATTCGGTTTTGCCAACTTCGGCGATAAAGCCGGATTCCATGAGGAAGCTCGCGATGGCGGGCTGGACTTGCTGTCCGGAGAGTGTCCAACGGGAACCGTAACCATCGTCGTCGCCGCTAAGCATCAGGATATGCTCGAAAGGACCCATCAGGCGAAGCACCTGCAGGGTTTCAGCGCGTTGCGGGATGGTGTTGGAGTGCATGATCCTGCCCACCGAATCAATAGGAAATACGACCCGGATTGGCCGCCCAGCGTTCCAGCGGTTCGAGCGACCCGGCCAGCGGGTGGTGTTCCATGACGATGCGGCGGGCCGAGAAGTGGCAGTTCAGTTCGCTGTACAACTCGTCGTCGCAAAAGCCGATGGCCGAGGCTTCGGCCCGGCTGTTGGCGAAGACGATGCGTTCGATGCGCGCCCAATAGGCGGCTGACAGGCACATCGGGCAGGGTTCGCTCGAGGTGTAGAGGGTGCAGCCGGTCAGGTGAAAGTGGTTTTGTCCGGCGCAGGCAGTCCGGATGGCGGCGATTTCGGCGTGGGCGGTCGGGTCGTGGCTGGCAACGACGCCGTTCCAGCCTTCGGCGATGATCTTGCCGTCGCGCACGATGACGGCGCCGAACGGGCCGCCGGCGCCACTTTCGCTGCCTTGCCGGGCCAGTTCGATGGTGCGGGCGAGAAACAGGTCATCCTGGTTCATCTGGGCGATCCTTCCTGAGGGCCGGTCGATCAAATAGTCGATGGTATTATACGACCCCCATCATGGCGGGGGGCTTACCCCGCCGGAATCAGGCATGCGTCTCACCAAGCTCAAACTCTCCGGCTTCAAATCCTTCGTCGATCCGACCTCCGTGGCCGTGCCCGGTCAGCTCGTCGGCGTGGTCGGCCCCAATGGCTGCGGCAAATCCAACATCATGGATGCCGTGCGCTGGGTGCTGGGCGAGTCAAAAGCTTCGGAACTGCGCGGCGAGTCGATGATGGACGTCATCTTCAACGGCTCGTCGAACCGCAAGCCGGTCTCGCGCGCTTCAGTCGAACTCATTTTCGAGAACCTGCTTGGCCGGGCGCTGGGCCAGTGGTCGCAATACACCGAACTGTCGGTCAAGCGGACACTGACCCGGCAAGGCCAGTCGGACTACTTCATCAACAACCTCAAAGTCCGGCGCAAGGATATTACCGATCTCTTTCTTGGCACCGGCCTCGGCCCGCGCGCCTACGCCATTATCGGTCAGGGCATGATCTCGCGCATCATCGAGGCGCGTCCGGACGATCTGCGCGTCTTTCTCGAAGAAGCGGCCGGCGTAACCCGCTACAAGGAGCGGCGCAAGGAAACCAACGGGCGTCTGGAAGACACCCGCGAAAACCTGTTGCGTGTCGAGGATATCCGCCTCGAACTCGGCAACCAGATGGAAAAGCTCGAAGCACAGGCCGAGGTGGCGCGCCGCTATCAAGGCTTGAACGAGCAGCTGGTCTTGCGCCAGCAGGTTTTGTGGTTGCTCAAGAAGCGCGAAGCCGAAGCGGAGCGCCAGCGCCTGTCGCTCGATGTCGAACGCGCCGTTACCGAACTGGAAGCGCAAAGTGCCGCCCTGCGTGAAACCGAAGCGCGTGCCGAGGAAACCCGCGAGGCCCATTTCGCCGCTGGCGACGCCCTGCACAATGCGCAGAGCGACATGTATTCGGCCAATGCCGAAGTCGCCCGCCTTGAAGCAGAAATCCGCCATCGCCGCGAATCGCGCAGCCAGCTGGAAGCCCGCCTGACGCAGCTGGAAGACGAGTTGAAACACTGGAGCGAGACGGCCGAAAAGCTGGCCGAAGATCGCCTCAAGTGGGAAGAGTTGCAGGAAATCACCAAGCTGCGCGTCGAGGAAGCCGAGGTGCGCCTGCACGAGCAGATGAACATCGCGCCGCAGGTTGAAGAAGACCACGCCCAGGCGCAGGAAGAACTGCAGCGCCTGAAAACGCGGACGACCAACGGCGAGCAGAAGCTGGAAGTCGAACTGACCAACAAGGCGCACGCCCAGCGCGCCCTGCAGGCCCTCATCCAGCGCCGCGAACGGCTGCGCGAGGAAACCGGCGGCATCAATCCGCCCGACGAACTTGACCTCGCCGAAAAGGAAGAGGAACTGGCCCTGCTGCGCGAGGAACTGGCCGGCGATCAGGATCAGTTGCAGCAATTACAGCAGGAGTTGCCGCAGGTTGAAGCCCGGCGCAAGGAAGCCCAGGCCGAACTGCAACGCATCGAACGCGAGCTGGCCGCTGCTCAGGCTCGCCGCGCTGCACTCGAACAGATGCAGGCGCGGACGCAACAGAGCGGCAAGTTGCCGGAGTGGTTGCGCCGCCACAATCTCGAAGACGCACCGCCGCTCTGGCAGAAGATTCACGTCGAAGCCGGCTGGGAAGAAGCAGTCGAAGCCGTGCTGCGCGAGCGCCTGAGCGCCATCGCCTGCGACGATCCGGCCAAGCTTGACGCCTGGTTGCACGACCGGCCGGAAGCCCGTCTGGCGCTGGTGCTGGCCGGTAATGCTGTGGTCGCTGCCGGCATGGCTTCCAACTCACTGGCAGCGCGCGTGCGCAGCGAAGATCCGGCGATCCGTGCCGTACTGGCCGACTGGCTGGGATCGGTGCGCACCGTTGAATCGCTGGCCGATGCGTTAGGTCAGCGCGGCGAACTGTCCGATGGCGGCCTGCTCGTGACGCCAGGCGGCGACCTGCTGACCCGCCACAGCATCACCTTCTTCGCGCCGGATCAGGGCGAGCATGGACTGCTCGAACGCCAGCGCGAAATCGAAACGCTGGGCGAGGGCGTTGCACTGGCCGAGGAACAGGCCGAAGCCCTCCGCGAGCAACTGCTCATGGTCGACGAGCAGATCGAGGACAAGCAGGCCGAGATGGGCGAGATCCGCCAATATGTCGCCGACCGCCAGCAGCGCGTGCATGCCGTGCAGATGGAAGTGCTCAAGCTGGCCCAGGCCATCGAGCGCTACAATGAGCAGAAGGAGCGCCTGACTGAACAATTGGCCGAACTGGCTGAGGAAGAAGAGAGCGAGCGCGAG
>CAIYYE010000465.1 GCA_903930395.1 uncultured beta proteobacterium | reverse complement strand
CGTCAAGATCGAGAGTGACGCCAAAGCCGGCCGGGGCGCCGGCGATGATGGCGATGGCTTCGTCGAGGCAGTCGGCAAAGCCGCGGCGGTCTATTTCTTCACTATCGATGATGCGCACTTGCTGGTGCTGGAGAAACTCAAGTTCTTCCGGTTCGTAACTGCGGGCGCCGAGCACGACGGTGTGGGCGGCACTGAGTTGAACACCTTCCAGGCCGATGTTGAGCAGGCGCTTGTCGCCGCGCCCGAGCAGGCAGGCCAGCGGCATGCCGTGGATGGCGCCGGAGTAGCTCGATTCCGGCGTGTGGCTGTCGAGATGGGCGTCGATCCAGAGCAGGCCGACCGGCCCGGCCTGAGCCCGGGCGACCCCGCTCCAGGTCCCGATGGCAACCGAGTGATCGCCACCAATGATGACGGGAAACTCGTTCGCGCCAAGCGCCAGGGCGACTTCGTCGGCGAGGTTGCGGCATAGTTCGGCGATGCGGCCGGCAATCGATGCGCCATCGCTATCCGGTGCAAAGAGGGTCTTGCCCCAGTCGAGTTGCGGACGGTGCGCCAGTTCGTGCCACGCTTGCGAGTGGTGGAAGGCGACGGGTCCGTCTTCGCAGGCGTGATCCTGGGCGCCGATGCCGCTGGCGGCACCGATGATGCGGATGCGGGAAAAGCCCGCCGCGCCACGCTGTTTCATGCGCCGATGGCAGTTAGCCGGGTGCGCATGTCGGCCAGTTCGGCTTCGAGGGCGGCTACCCTCGCCTTCAGGTCTTCGATTTCGTGGCTGGCGGTATGCGTGCTTCTGACTGGCGAGGCGGCTTCGATGTCCGGCGCGCCGCTCAGCAGGTGCGCCCAGCGGTTCTCACGCGATCCAGGCAGGCGCGGCAATTCGACGACGAGGGCGCCGGCTTCGCGGCTGGCGAGTTCTTCGAGGAAGGCTTCGACCGATGAAATGTCGGCAAATTTATGCAGGCGGTCGCAGTTGAGGCGCAGTTCGCCAGCGGTCTGCGGGCCGCGCAGCATGAGCACGGCGAGCAGGGCCGAGGCCTGGCTCGGTATGCCGAGGATTTTTTCCAGGCGATGTTCGTAGCGGCTGACCCGGCTGCCGCTGATTTCATTGACCAGCCAGAGGCCCTTGAGGACATCGATGGCCTGGACGATGTCGCTCTCGCTGGCGTCGATGACCGGATTGCGGCTGGTTTTCTGGTTGCAGCCGGCTTGCAGGGCATTGACCGAGAGCGGGTAGGTATCGGGTACGGTCCGCTGCTTTTCGACCAGGGTGCCGAGGACACGGGTTTCGAGCAGGGAGAGCTGGGGCAGTGGCTGGGTCATGACGTTTTGCTTCTTCTGGCTAGGATAGATTGATGGCTAGGTCCTGACGCTCGGGGTCGCGCAGCCAGGCTCGGTAGAGTTGCAGGGCGACGTGGGCATCGTTGGCCGCGTAGAGCAACTGGCGCTCGTTGAGGCGGCTGCTGGCCCAGTTACTGGTGCCGACTTTTTTCGATTTCTGGAATTTCTGGCCGAAGTAGTGGGCAACCGCCACTTTCGCCCCGACCGTACCGCGATGCCCGGGCCCGCGCAGGACTTCGCCGAGGTCGAGGACATTGTTGAGCTCGATGCCCAGACGCGTGCGCAAGGCGCTGCGGTCGTTGCCCAGGCCAAAGCCGACTTTGAGCACCTGGGGAGCGGCGAGTATCTGGCGGAGGACATCATGGTTGGCGGCGAAGACGACGGGAAACAGGTAGACATGTTCATCGGTCGCCAGTTGAACGAGGTGCGGCCCGGTTGATATCTCGCCCTTGAGGAAAGTTGGCTTAGACTCGGTATCGAAGCCGATGGCCGGCGCCGCAAGCAATGCTGCACTGGCCTGCGCAGCCAGGGCAGCATCGTTGACCAGAGTGATCCGGTCCATGCCGACACCGGCGTAGATCGGCAGATCGCTCTCGGCCAACTCGCGACGGCTGAAGGTCACGTCACTCATGAGGCGGCGCTCCCCGTCGCTTCCGTGCTCATTGCCTGCTGCATCCATGTATCCTTGATGTTTTATCCAGAAGCAAGTGTATGGGATCACGCTGGTTCTCGGGCCTTTTCTCGCCGCTCAGGGCACTCTTTTTCCGCCGCCTCGCGCCGCTTTCCGACTATGCGCGGGCCCGCCTGTTGATTGCCGCCGTGGACCGCGGCGGCATCCCGCTCAATCCGGCCCGGGTCAACGCCATTGCCCGCGACCTCGGCCTCGAGGTGCCGCGCCAGGCACCGGTTGAAGCCACCCTCGAACGCATCCGCCTCGCCCTCTCGCGGGCTGCCGAACATGAGTAAGCCCTGGTTTCTGTACATGATCGAGTGCAGCGATGGCAGCCTCTATACCGGCATTGCCGTCGATGTGGCAGCCCGCTATGCCGCCCACTGCCAGGGCACCGGCGCCCGCTACACACGCTCGCATCCGCCGCTGAAGCTGCTCGGCTACGAAACGCATCCGGACAGATCGTCGGCCTCGAAGGCAGAGTATCGGATCAAGAAACTGACGCCTGGCGAAAAGCGGATTTACGCGGCGTCGCTGATTCAGGGCCCGACAAAATAGGGAGAGCCGTTAAATGCCAAGCCTACGCATGCGATGGCATGGCCGGAAGTATGGTTCTGGTCGGAAAACCTTGATCCACCCCGGCTTGCTGCATCAGCCGCCAATGATCAAGGCATCGGGTACCGCGACGGATTCCTGCTCACCGATCCGAATGCTCGTCACGTCCCCATGCCGTGTATGGGTAACAGGCTCTGCAGCATCCGAAGAAACCGGCAGGCCCTTGATGAAGAGGATACGTCGCAGCGGGCTGGGTGCACCAGCGGGCCAGCGGATTTCCAGCGTGGCGTCACCGGCGACACTTCGTCTAATGACAAAGGCCTCACATTGCCGGCTGGGCGTCGTGGCGTCATGGGCACAAGGGAGCGTCGCCGAGGCGTGATAGGGAGTTCCGGGAATGAGGGCGTCACGATGAGCCGGCAGGGCGGCCAGTGGTTTGCCACTTAACTTTATCCGCAGGCTGTAGCGACTCGATTCGTTCCGCCGCGCCGCGGCACGCATCAGGTAAGTCCGCACCGTATAGATTCCATCGGAGGGTAGCTGGCGCACAAACTGGTTGCCCGATGAACTGCCGACATACATCGAGACTTCAGAGCCTGGCGGATTGACATTGAAATAGTGCTGCCCGTTCGAGGCGCCCAGGGAAACTGCCAGGATCTGGCCGGCCCGCCCGGTGAATTGGTAATCGACAGTCTGGTGGCCCTGCAGGCGCCCCTTGATCAGCCGGCTGCCGGTGGCGCCCTGGAAACTGATGGGCACGACCGGCTGGTCATGGTGGCCGACACAGGCAGCCTCGATGAGAAAGCGCCCTTCCACCCAGCCACGCCCACCCGGATAGGCGATCTGGCACCAGCGGGGGTTGGCCAGTTGTCGCTCTTGCTGCTCGGCTTTGCCCAAGGTGCTGAATTCCTGCAGGGTCAGCCCGCCCTGGCAACCGAGGTTGCGCAGACATTGGGTTTGCGGTGGAAGACTGGCGATGCGCGGTGACTGCGGGCTGGGTTCGGCACGGACAACGAGTTCGGCATCGCTGGCGATACCGCTCACCCGGTAATGATCAGGGCCGTCCGCGCCGGCCCGGGCAGCACCACACAACAGCGCGAGACCGGCAATAGACAGAACACAGCGAAGCAGAAAAGTTGTAGCTGCCATGGGAATCCCGATCAAGAATCAAGCCGACTGAACCCTGCTCATTCTAGCGGGTGAACCGCCTCATATTCCTTATCTGGATGGCTTCAACAATCAGCAGAAAGCGATGGCCAAAATTGCCGGATCATCAATCAGGTTCACCAGTGCATACGCCGCCAGGCGATTGGCAACAATCCAGACCTGCATGGAAAAATTGGCGAAAGCTTCAATCATCTTGTAGTGGACCGGCGAAATGATGGGGGCAACAAAAAAGCGCCCCGAGAGGCGCTTGTTTGTTTTATCGCAGTTATAGGATTGGCGGACACGCAGGGATTCGAACCCTGGATCCAGGTTTTGCCCGGATGCACCCTTAGCAGGGGTGTGCCTTCGACCACTCGGCCACGTATCCAATCCTGCTACAACACCGAGGCGCGGATGATAGAGCCTCCGCGCCCTTTGGTCAAACTTACTGATCCAGACCGAAAGTACGATGCAGGACTCGGACAGCCAGTTCCAGGTACTTTTCGTCGAGGACGACGGAAATCTTGATCTCGGAAGTCGAGATCATCTGGATGTTGATGCCTTCGTCAGCCAGGGCCTTGAACATCTTGGAGGCGACGCCCGGGTGCGAACGCATGCCGACGCCGACGGCGGAGACCTTGCAGATCTTGTTGTCGCCGGTGATCTGGCGGGCGCCGAGCTTGGCCTTGACGCCTTCCAGGATGCCCTGGGCCTTGGCGTAGTCACCGCGATTGACGGTGAAGGAGAAGTCGGTGGTGCCGTCGTGGCCGACGTTCTGGATGATCATGTCGACGTCGATGTTAGCGTCGGCAATCGAACCCAGGATCTGGTAGGCGATGCCCGGGGTGTCGGGAACGCCGAGCATGGTCAGCTTGGCTTCGTCGCGGTTGAAAGCGATGCCGGAGATGATCGGTTGTTCCATGGTGAT
>CAIYYE010000464.1 GCA_903930395.1 uncultured beta proteobacterium | reverse complement strand
TGGCCTGGGCTTTCGTGTCATGGCGGCCGAGCGACGACTGGCTGATTCGGGCCGGCAAGATACGCCTGCCGATGATGCTCAATACCGAAAATCACGACGTCGGCTCAACCTTCGATTTTGCCCGCCTGCCGCAGGAGGTGTACTCGATGTCGCCGCTGACCGACCTGGTCGGGCTGGGCGTCAGCAAGACCTGGTTTGGCGAGAGCCTGGATTGGATCGCCGAGGCCTATGCCGGCAAGGCCAAGACCTACTGGCGCTATTACGGCCGGGAGATGACGCCGGAGCAGAATGCCTCCGGCAGCTGGTTTCTGGCGTATGACTTCAAAAGCAGTGGCCTGGTGCTGACGGCGCGCAGCCTGGATAACACCTTCCGGCTCGGGGCGCATCGTGTCGAGGTGTCGCGGGAGGGTGCCAAGATCGGGCGACCCATCGTCAATATCGGCGGCATTTACCAGTTCGGTGAAGGTGGCGACGAGAAGATCGTTGTGCCCCTGGCCACGGCCGGGGCGAGCATCCTGTTGCCGGCCAATATCCGGATGACCGGCGAATATGCATGGATCAAGATCGATAGCTCCAGCGAGGGGCTGAATCGCTGGGGCGCCTACCTCGCTCTGTCGAAACGCCTGGGCGCCTGGACGCCCTATGTCTATTACGCGACGGCAAAGTCGAAGGACTCAGCCCTCCAGAAATATCAGCGCATCAACAGCAATGTCGTCCCGGCGCCCTATGCCGCCTCCCAGAAATTCATGGCCGATATTCTCTCGCCTTACGATCAATCGACCGTGGCGCTGGGAACGAGCTATCGCCTGACGCCGAGCAGCCTGCTCAAGGCCGAATGGTCGCAAGTGAATACCGGCGTTGCCTCCAGTCTTGTCGATGCGCCCTCCGGGGGTAACAGCGCGGACCAGCATATCAACGTGCTTTCCATGTCCTATAACGTCACCTTCTGAGCGCCATGATGTGCCGTATCTTCCTCCTCCTGCTGGTCGTTAGCCTGCCCCTGACCGGGCTGGCCGAGGAGGGGCTCGTCTTCATCGGGAATGGTGCGCTGCCCAAGGCCGATCTGTCGGCGTTGCAACGCCTTTACACCGGGCGTGCGGTGTCGCTTGGCGAGCAGCAGGCCATTCCCGTCAATTTCCCGGCCGGTCATCCGGTACGTGAACGGTTTCTGGCCACTGTGATGGGGCAGAACGAGGAACAGTACACGGGCTACTGGCTGGTCCGCCGCTATGTCGGGAAAGGCGCGCCGCCCAAGGAGCTGCCGGATGTCGATGCGATGGTGGCTTATGTCCTGGCGACGCCCGGTGCGGTTGCCTATGTTCCGGCGGCGAAAGTTCCAACCGGCAGCAACGTGATCTTCCGTCGTTAACGCGCTGGCTTTTTTCTGCCGGAGTGATAAGCTGGATTCGTGTTGTGGTTTGTAGCAAGCCCGGCATGTTGTGGTGGCACCCGCTACGCTGCTGGAGATTCTATGGCAGGTTTCAATAGAAGTTTTCTTGAGATGACCGTGTAGTACTCCGTAACGGCGAATAGCCGATTGCCCCAGCCGAAAGAGCCGGGGCTGCAGTAACCGAAGCCCGTGCCTGAAAAGCATGGGCTTCACGCTTTCCGGGTCGGCAAATCTGGCTTAGTCCTGAATTTCTGCGCTGCAGTCGCAGCCTTTGCCGGCCGCTATCCAGCGGGCGAGCTGCCGCCTGATGAAGGCTTCGGCGCTCCACGGTAGCCAGCCGAAATATTTTCCCGGATCGACGAGCAAGTCACAGTGATACCGCGCTTCGCTATCCGACCAGGTCAGTGCCGGGCATGGCCCTTTCGATTGCAGGAAGCGGAGGCGGCCGGCCGGGCAGGTTTCCAGTGCGCAGCAGACGCCGCAGCCATTGCAGGCTTGTCCTTCGGCCGGTTTGTTGGGCGCGTTGCGGTGGAGGTGTATGGTCTGCTCGTACATCGGCAATGGCGGCTGGGGTTCAGGGGCGACTCAGAAACAGCTCGGGATCGACCGCGGTGTTGTTGAGTATGACCGCCCAGTGCAGGTGTGGGCCGGTGACACGGCCGGTAGCGCCGACCGCGCCGATGCGTTCCCCTTTTTTGACCGGCTGCCCGGTCTGTACGTCGGTGCGTGAGAGATGCATGTAAGCCGTGATCAGCCCCTGCCCGTGGTCGATGAAGACGGTGTTGCCATTGAAGAAGTAATCGCCGACGTTGGCTACGACACCGTCAGCCGGCGCCGTGACGGGCGCGCCGGTACCGACCGCGACGTCGAGGCCGGCATGCGGATTGCGCGGCAGGCCGTTGAAAATACGGCGCAGACCAAAGCGGGAAGAAAGCGGGCCCTTGGCCGGCAGGGCGAAATCGGTGGCTGGTGCCGGGGCGGAAAAACGGCGCTTGATGGCCTCGGTGACTTTTTGCTCGCCTTCGATGCGGGCCAGATCGTCCGGGTTGGGTTCGACCTTGCGCTTGTCCTTGATGGTCAGTCGCTGCTCCGGGTAGTTCTTGATGTGCACGGCAACGTGTCGGGTGCTGGCGCCCGACACGGAGGCGATGCTGATGTCCAGATCGCCCGGCAGGGTGTCGAGCGGAATGCCGAGCAGAGCGAACCAGCGCCCCCTGTCACGGACGACAGCAACAGGCTGTGCCCCCCAGTGGGCCGTCGGCGTAGTACTTCCGGTCGGGCCGAGGTCGATGACGGCAATGCCGCCCGGCACCGGAGAATGCGTGGGCAGGGCCGCTGCGCCCAGGCTGCCGGTGAGCAGCAGGGCGCCAGCCAGGAGGCGGATCAGGGTCAGAGTTGGGCGGCCTTGAAGGTGTTGCACCGGTTCATGTCGCCGGATTCGAAACCGACCTTGAACCAGCGGACGCGCTGGGCTGAACTGCCGTGCGTGAAGCTTTCCGGCACGATGCGGCCTTGCGACTGCTGCTGCAGGCGATCGTCGCCGATGGCCGAGGCGGCAGTCAGTGCAGCTTCCAGATCGCCCGGTTCGAGCACGCCTTTCATGGTGTCGGTGCGCTTGCCCCAGACGCCGGCCAGGCAGTCGGCCTGCAGTTCCATGCGCACCGACAAGGCATTGGCCTCGGCCTTGCCAGCGCGCTGGCGGGCCTCATGCACCTTGTCGGCGATGCCGAGCAGGTTCTGCACATGGTGGCCGACTTCGTGGGCGATGACGTAAGCCTGGGCGAACTCGCCGGGTGCCTTGAAGCGCTCCTTGAGATCGCGGTAGAAGGCGAGGTCGATGTAGACCTTCTGGTCACCCGGACAGTAGAAAGGGCCCATGGCCGACTGGCCGGTACCGCAGGCGGTCGGCGTGCTGCCGGTGAACAGCACCAGCTTGGGTTCCTGATACTGGCGGCCATTGGCGCGGAAGACCTCGTTCCAGGTATCTTCGGTCGAGGCCAGTACCTTGGAGACAAAACGGGCCATCTGGTCGTTGGCCGGCGGCTGGTGGGCGGTCGGGGCGCTCTGCTCGATGGCCGGCATGCTACCGCCGCTCAGCATGTTGAGCACCGTCATCGGGTTGATGCCGAGGAAATAGCTGGCCACCAGTGCGATGGCAATGGTGCCCAGGCCCATGCGGCCACCACCGAAACTCAGGCCACCACCGCCGCCACCGCCGCCACGGCGGTCTTCGAGGTTGTCGCTTTCACGTTGGTCGTCCATGCGCATGCTGGTTGTTCCTTAGCGGTATTGATTGATGGCATCGCGGGTTTCGATAGCCACCCGGCGGGCGGCTACGGCAAACCCGGCGTCATTGCCGGCATAGAGAATGGCACGCGACGAGTTGATCATCAAGCCGGTGGCATTATTGGTCCGGCCCGCCTTGACGGTGGCTTCGATGTCGCCGCCCTGGGCGCCAATGCCGGGCACGAGCAAGGGGATGTCGCCGACAATGGCGCGGACGCGGGCGATTTCGGCCGGGAAGGT
>CAIYYE010000463.1 GCA_903930395.1 uncultured beta proteobacterium | reverse complement strand
GCTTTTTCGCCCCGGCCTTGTGTCCTGCCTTGGCGCCGCCACCCTTGCTGCGCGGTGCCGCCGCTTTTTTGGCCGCAGGCTTTTTGGCGACTGGCTTCGCCTTGCCGCCGGCCGCCGGCTTTGCTGACTTCCTGGCCGCAGACTTGCCGGCCTTGGCCGGGGCCTTGGGCAGGCTGTCCCAGGCCGGCGCAGCCTTGACCTGAGGACGCGAAACAGGCTTGACCTCGGCTTTCGGCACCGTCCGCCGGCCGGCATAGGCCTTGTCGCTACCGGCCAGCACGAAGTCAATACGATTTGACTCGAGGTCGGCCCGCACCAGCTTGACGCGCACCCGGTCACCGAGGCGGAAACGCTGGCCGGTGCGCTCGCCCAGCATCTGGTGCTTGATGTTGTCGAACTGGAAGTAATCGGCGCCCAGCTCGGAAACGTGCACCAGACCCTCGATATAGACGGAATCGAGCGCCACGAATATGCCGAAGGCGGTCACGCCGGATATCGTGCCGTCAAACTCCTCACCGATGCGCTCCTTCATGAAGAAGGTTTTCAGCCAGTTCTCGACATCGCGCGTCGCCTCGTCGGCGCGCCTTTCGGTGCTCGAACACTGCAGGCCGATGTCGTCCCAGGAGCGGTCCGGCGTATAGACTTCGCCGGCAAGCACGGCCTTGATGGCGCGATGCACAAGGAGGTCGGGGTAGCGCCGGATCGGCGAGGTGAAGTGGGTGTAATGCTCGTAAGCCAGGCCGAAGTGACCGACATTGTCCGGGCTGTACATGGCCTGGCGCAGCGAACGCAGCATCACCGTCTGCAGCAACTGGAAGTCCGGGCGCGGCTTGACCTTCTCGAGCAGGATGGCGTAATCCTTGGCCTGCGGATTGTCACCGCCGCCCAGGGCGAGGCCGAACTCGCCAAGGAAGGCGCGCAGGTTGGCCAGTTTTTCTTCCGACGGTGCGGCATGGACGCGATAGAGGCAGGTCTGCTTGTGCTCGGCGAGAAAGTCCGAGGCGCAGACATTGGCCGCCAGCATGCATTCCTCGATGATGCGGTGCGCATCGTTGCGGAACACCGGCACGATGTTCTCGATCTTGCCCTGTTCGTTGAACAGCATCTGCGTTTCGGTCGTCTCGAAATCGATGGCGCCGCGCTGGGCCCGCGCCTTGTGCAGGGCGGCAAACAGCTTGTAGAGATTCTGCACATGCGGCAGCACGCTCTGGTGCGCCTCGGTTTCCGGCGTCTTTTCACCGGACAGCCAGGACCAGACGAGGTTGTAGGTCAGGCGGGCATGCGAACGGAAAACAGCGGGGTAAAACTTGTACTTGCCGATCTTGCCGGTCGCACTGATCTCCATGTCGCAGACCATGGCCATACGCTCGACATCAGGGTTGAGCGAACAGATGCCGTTCGACAACTTCTCGGGCAGCATGGGGATGACGCGGCGCGGGAAATACACCGAATTGCCGCGCTCGACCGCCTCACGGTCGAGCGCCATGCCCGGCTTGACGTAGTGCGAGACGTCGGCAATCGCCACGATCAGGCGCCAGCCGCGCCCCTTCTTTTCGCAATAGACGGCATCGTCAAAATCGCGGGCGGTCTCGCCGTCGATGGTGACCAACGCCACCTCGCGCAAATCGACGCGGCCTTTGAGGTCGGCCTTGGTGACCTTGTCCGGCAGCGCCTTGTTTTCTTCCAGCGCCGACTTGGAAAACTCGAAAGGCAGATCGTGCTTGCGCAAGGCAATCTCGATCTCCATGCCCGGATCGGCGTAATTGCCCAGCACCTCGATGATCTTGCCGATGGGCTGGGAGAACTTGCTGGGCTGCTCAATGATCTCGACCATGACGACCTGCCCCGACTCCGGCTTGTTCTTGGCCTTGGGCTGCGGCGGCACCAGGATGTCCTGCGAAATGCGCTTGTTTTCCGGCGCCACGACGACGACGCCGTGCTCGACGAAGACGCGCCCGACGATCCGCGTATTGACCCGCTCGATCACTTCGACAATACCGCCCTCGGGACGCCCCTTGCGGTCGATGCCAGTGACCCGGACGAGCGCCCGGTCGCCATGCAGCACTTTGCCCATCTGGTGCTGGTCGAGAAAGATGTCGGCACTGCCGTCATCGGGAATCAGGAAGCCATAGCCATCGGGATGCCCCTGAATGCGCCCCGGCGTCAGGCTGGCCCGCTCGGGCAGGATGTAGGCACCCTTGCGATTGCGCATGAGCTGGCCTTCGCGCTCCATGGCACCGAGCCGACGCTGGAACATCTCGCGTTCGGTCGTGGTGATATCGAGCAACTCCGTCAATTCCTCGAACTCGACGGGGCGACCTTCATCGGTCAAAACCTGGGTCACATATTCACGCGAAGGCAGGGGAAATTCATAGCGCGCCAGCTCGCGGTCGAAGAAGGGATCGGCACGACGTATTTTTGATAGTTTTTTTCTTGACATCAGTTCATCTTTCTCTATAATGGCGGCTCTTCGCACCTGTGCCCAGGTGGCGGAATTGGTAGACGCACTAGTTTCAGGTACTAGCGGGTAACTCCGTGGGGGTTCGAGTCCCTTCCTGGGCACCAGCGATTTTGATAGAAGGCCTTGTTAAAACAAGGCCTTTTTTCATTTCTGCCGCCGGGCTTCGCACACCGGCCAAAACGACCAATGCCCGAGCACACCCGCATTGTCTCATAGCAGACGTCACACCGTCCCGCTGCAACATTTGGTCACATTTTCGTACACAGCGATGGTCATCGCCCAAGCCTGCTACGCGTTATTCGGCTTATCCAAACGACAAACACGAGTCGAACCATGAAAAAGATTGCCGCCCTCTGCATTGCCGCCACGCTTGCCCTGACTGCCACGACATCCGCGCAAGCCGAATGGGGTCGCCATCATGGCGGCCACGGCCACCATGGTCACCACGGCCATCGCTCCGGCGGCGGCTGGGTCGGCCCGGCTGCCGTGCTGGCCATTGCCGGTTTGGCGATCGGGTCAGCCGTTGCCTCGCAGAACTACTATGCGGCTCCGGCACCGGTCTATAGCGCCCCGCCGCGCCCGATACAGGCCGATTACGGCACATGGTATTACTGCGGTTCGTCCGGCCAGTACTATCCCTACACCAACGCCTGCCCGGAAGGCTGGCAGGCCATTCCAGCCCGCTAAAAGCAAAACGGGCCATCAAGGCCCGTTTTCGTTGAACAACGCGGCTAGCGCCTAGTTGTTGAAGGGGTGCTGCTTGAGAATGGTCTCGTCGCGCTCGGGGCCGGTCGACACGATGGCGATGGGCACTTCGCACAGCTGTTCCAGACGATTCAGATAAGCCTGCGCCTCGGCCGGCAGGTCTTCCCAGCGCTTGACGCCGAAAGTCGTGCCGCTCCAGCCCGGCATCGTTTCGTAGATCGGCACGCAACGGGCGACTTCGTCGGCGCCGATGGGCAGCAGGTCAATGACCTTGCCATCCAGCGTATAGCCGGTGCAGATGCTGAGTTCCTTGAGACCGTCGAGCACATCGAGCTTGGTGATGCACAGCCCGGTGAGGCCGTTGATGCGACCCGAGCGACGCAACGCGGCCGCATCGAACCAGCCGCAACGACGCTTGCGCCCGGTCACCGTGCCGAATTCGCGACCGACCTGCGACATCTGGTAACCCGGCACGCCTTCGGTTTCGATATCCAGTTCGCTCGGGAAGGGGCCGCCGCCGACGCGGGTGCAGTAAGCCTTGGTGATACCCAGCACGTAGTGCAGCATGCCCGGGCCGATGCCCGAACCGGCAGCAGCCTGGCCGGCGACGCAGTTCGACGAGGTGACAAACGGGTAGGTGCCGTGGTCAATGTCGAGCAGGGTGCCCTGGGCGCCTTCGAAGAGCAGGTTGGCACCGGCCTTGTTGGCGGCATAGAGCGCGGCGGAGACATCGGTGACCATCGGGCGGATCTGTTCGGCATCGGCCATCGCCTGGTCGTAGACGGCCTGAAAATCGACGGCCGGGGCCTTGAAATACTGGGTCAGCACGAAGTTGTGATATTCCAGAACTTCCTTGAGCTTCTCGGCGAAACGCTCCGGCTGGAACAGGTCATAAACGCGCAGGCCGCGGCGGGAAACCTTGTCTTCGTAGGTCGGGCCGATGCCCTTGCCGGTCGTGCCGATCTTCTTGTCTTCCGACTTGGCGCTTTCGCGAGCCTGGTCGATGGCCGAGTGATACGGCAGGATGAGCGGGCAGCCCGGGCTGATCTTGAGGCGCGAACGGACGTCGATGCCGCCCTTTTCCAGTTCGGCGATTTCCGACAGCAGGTGATGGATGTCGAGGACGACGCCATTGCCGATATAGCACTCGACGCCGTCGCGCACAATGCCCGAGGGCACCAGGTTCAGCTTGTAGACCTGTTCGCCGACGACCAGCGTATGGCCGGCATTATGGCCGCCCTGAAAACGTACAACCCCCTTGGCGTGATCGGTCAGCCAGTCGACGATCTTGCCCTTCCCCTCGTCGCCCCATTGGGTACCCACCACGATGACATTCTTGGCCATTTTTTAGTCCTCTTGTATAGCTTCAATAATCCAGTGTTCGCCGACCAGCGCCAGTTTCCGGTCGCAGACCGGACCTTCGCAGGCCGTTTCGCCCGGCAATAGCTGGACGACAATTTCACCCTGTTCGCGCAACGCGGCGATATGTGCGGCGAGGCGCAGGTCGTGGCTGGCATGCGGTGCGAGAATCGCGCCAGTCGATTTGCCAGCCGGGGCCAGACGGGCGACTTCGCGCAAATCCATCGAGAAACCGGTGGCCGGCCTGGCCCGCCCGAAAGCCTTGCCAGCGCCGTCGTAACGGCCGCCCATGGCGATGGCCGCCGGGTAGCCCGGACAGTAGGCGGCGAAGACAACGCCATTGTGATAGTGGTAGCCGCGCAGGTCGGACAGGTCGATCGAAAAGGGCAGTTCGGATGCCCCGGCGAGCAGATGACGCAGCCCGTCGAGCGCTGCCGAAATCGCCGGCAAGGCAGGCAGTTCGGTGGCTGCGCGCTCGAGCACCTCGGCACCGCCATACAACAGGGGCAGGCGCTGCAGGGCTTCGCGATAGGGCGACGGCACATTGACGCATGCTTCTTCGAGCCCCGGCACGTCCTTGGCCTGGAGCAGGCTGAGCAGGTTTTCTTCGGCCTCTTGCGGCAGACCGGCGGCTTCGACCAGTGCCTGGAAGATGCCGACATGACCGAGGTCGATGCGGCTGAGCGGCAGCTTTGCCCGCTCGAAAGCACCGGCCATCAGGCGAATGACGTCGAGATCGGCCTCGATGCCTGCATAACCGTAGAGTTCGGCGCCGATCTGCACCGGCTCACGGCCGGCCGAGATGGTCGCCGGCAGGGTGTGCAGCACGCTGCCGCAGTAACACAGGCGGGTGACGCCCTGGTGATTGAGCAGATGCGCGTCAATGCGCGCCGCCTGCGGCGTGATGTCGGCGCGCACGCCCATGGTCCGCCCGGAAAGCTGGTCGACCAGCTTGAAGGTGCGCAGGTTGAGGTCCTGCCCGGCGCCGGTCAGCAGCGATTCGATATATTCCAGCATCGGCGGCATGACCAGTTCGTAGCCGCGGCCACGAAAATGGTTGAGGACGGTGCGGCGCAGGGCTTCGATGCGCGCCGCCTCGGCGGGAAGGGCATCGGCAAGGTGTTCAGGTAACAGCCAGTTCATGAGAAAACAATCAGCAGGATGAGGCCGATCAGCATCGAGGTCAGACCGATGAAGCGAATCTGCCCATCCGAAAGTTGAATGAGGCGGCGAAAGGTTTCACGCCAGGCCGCCGGTGCAATAAAGGGCATGAGGCCTTCGAGCACCAGCATCAGTGCGAAGGCAATCAGCAGGGTCGAGTTCATTTGCCTTTGTCGGCGCCACGTCCGCCACTCTTCATGTACTTGAAGAAGTCGGAACTGGGTTCGATAACCAGCACATCGCTCTTGCTCTTGAAGCTGCCACGATAGGCCTCGAGGCTGCGGTAGAAAGCATAGAACTCAGCGTTCTGGCTAAAGGCCTGGGCATAAGTATTGGTCGCCTTGGCATCGCCCTCACCCTTGATCTTCTGGGCATCGCGATAGGCTTCGGCAACAATGATTTCGCGCTGGCGATCAGCATCGGCGCGGATCTTTTCAGCTTCGGCCGAACCTTCGGAACGCAGCTCGTTGGCCACCCGCTTGCGCTCGGCTTCCATGCGGCGATAGACGGCTTCGCTGACTTCGGTCGGCAGTTCGACGCGCTTGAGACGCACGTCAACGATCTGGACACCGATCTTGCGCGCATCGACGTCGGCCTTTTCGCGCATCTGGTTCATGACCTTGTCACGCTCGCCGGACACCACATCATGCACGGTGCGCTTGCCGAATTCTTCGCGCAGGCCGGCGTTGACGGTCTGGTTGAGGCGGGTCTTGGCACGCGACTCGTCGCCGCCGACCGAGATGTAATACAACTGCGGATCGACGATGCGCCACTTGATGTAGGAATCGACCAGCACGTTCTTCTTCTCGGAGGTGATGAAACGCTCCGGTTCGGCGTTATCGAGCGTGATGATGCGCTTTTCGAAATAGCGCACGTTCTGGACCATCGGAATCTTGAAGTAGAGGCCCGGCTCGCTGATCGCCCGCTTGACTTCACCCAGCTGGAAAACGACGGCGTACTGGCGTTGATCGACCGTGAAGATCGACATGGCCATGACCACCAGGACGGTGGCGAGAAGCGCCCCCAACATATTGATACGCGGACTCATTACCGTCCCTCCCGATCACGCGAACGCAGCGAACCTTCGCGCGAACTTCCAGAATACGAACCACCACCGACCTTCGGCGCCGTTTCAAGTTGCGGCGGTGCCTCGCTGGACAGCGCCGCCGACGGTTTGGCCGTCGATGGCGCCACCGAGGCTTCCGGTGCGGCTTGTGCAGCGGTTGCCGCAGCCGTGGCCTGCATCAGTTTGTCGAGCGGCAGATAAAGCAGATTGCCCTGCCCCTTGGCATCGACCATGACCTTGCTGGTGTTGGAATAAACCTGCTGCATGGTTTCGAGGTACATGCGCTGACGCGTCACTTCCGGTGCCTTGGCGTATTCGGTGTACACCTGCTTGAAGCGCGAGGCATCACCCTCGGCCGAGGAAATGACCCGCTGCTTGTAGCCATTGGCTTCTTCGAGCAAGCGTGCCGACGTACCCTTGGCCTTTGGAATCACGTCATTGGCGTAGGCCTGGCCTTCATTTTTCTGGCGCTCGCGATCCTGGCCGGCTTTCACGGCATCGTCAAAAGCAGCCTGCACCTGCTCGGGTGGCTGGGCATTCTGCATGGTCACCTTGGAAATCAGGATACCGCTCTGGTAGCGGTCCAGGATGTCCTGCATGAGTTTGGCGGCCTGGGTGGCGATCTGCTCGCGACCTTCGTAGAGCACGTAGTCCATCTTGCTCTTGCCGACAATTTCGCGCACCGCGGATTCGGCCGCACCCATCACGGCCTCATCGGTCGAGCGGTTGTTGAACAGATACTCGACCGGGTCCTTGAGGATGTACTGGACGGCGAACTGGATGTTTACGATGTTTTCGTCATCGGTCAGCATCAGGGCTTCCTTGAGCACCTTGTTGCGCTCGCTGCCGCGATAACCGATTTCGATGGTGCGTACGCCGGTCAGGTTGACCAGTTCATGCGACTGGATCGGATACGGCAGGCGCCAGCGCAGGCCGGGATCGGTCGCTTCCTTGAAGCTGCCGAACTGGAGCACGAGGCCGCGCTGCGAGGCATCAACGATGTAGAAACCGGACGCCAGCCAGACGACGGCGACCAGGCCAACAATGAGGCCGACGCCACCACCGATGAATTTGGGATTGAAATCAATATTCGGCATGCGGGGACCATCACCGCCGCCATTGCCGCCACCGCCACCCTTTTTGCCGAACATACCGGACAATTTGCGATTGAAGTCGCGCCACAATTCTTCGAGGTCGGGCGGGCCGTCGTTGGGTCGGCGCGGGCCGTTACCACCTGATTTGTTATCGTCATTACCGCCGCGGTTACCCCACTGCGGGTCATTGAGCGACATGAAAATACCTAGGGTCGGGATCATGGATGTCGGGATTCAGTTGATGTAGTCGTGTTGTGCTTCAAATTCAGCTTCAGCTATCGCCTTCTGACGGGCTTCAGCCTTGGCTCGGGCATACTCGGCCAGGGATTCACGCAACAAATCCAGGCCTTCTCCAGTCCGCGCACTGACTCGAACGCGCGCGATATTACCATACTCATCCCGCTCGAGCCCCGGCTGGGCCTCGGTCAGGTCTATCTTGTTCCAGGCGATCAACTGCCCCACCCGGTCGGCACCGATTTCACGCAGCACCTTGTTCACTTCCTCAATCTGCTCGTCACGCGCATGACTGGCGCTATCCACCACATGCAGGAGCAGGTCGGCATGCGTCGCCACTTCGAGTGTGGCATGGAATGCATCGACCAGTGAGTGCGGCAGATCACGAATAAATCCGACGGTGTCGGAAATCACGATATTACCCGCTCCGGCTATCCACAGTTTGCGCGACGTCGTATCGAGCGTGGCGAACAACTGATCCGCCGCAAAAACGCCGGCATGGGTCAAGGCATTGAACAGGGTCGACTTTCCCGCATTGGTATAGCCGACCAGCGACACGTTGAGGACATCGCCGCGCATCCGCGCCTTGCGCTGCACGCCGCGCTGCCGCGAAAGCTTTTGCAGCCTGTCTTTGAGCAATTTGACACGATTGCCGAGCAGGCGACGATCCGTTTCCAGCTGCTTTTCACCCGGACCGCGCATGCCGATACCGCCGCGTTGCCGCTCAAGGTGAGTCCAGCCGCGCACCAGCCGGGTCGACAAATGTTCGAGCTGGGCCAGTTCAACCTGCAACTTGCCCTCCGCACTCGAGGCGCGCAAGGCAAAAATATCCAGAATCAGGCTGGTTCGATCGATCACCCGGCATTTGAGCGCCCGTTCGAGATTACGTTCCTGCGCCGGTGAAAGCTCATGATTGAAAATCACCAGATCGGCCTCGCCCGCCGCCAGCATGTCGCCAATTTCGTCAACCTTGCCTTTGCCGGCAAAGGTCTTGGGATCAGGGCTCTGGCGTCGGCCAAAGACTTCGGCCACTACCACGCCACCGGCCGACTCGGCCAACAGACGGACTTCCTCGAGCTGGTCTTCGAGATCGGGCTGACCAAAATCAAGTTGCACGATCACCGCACGTTCACCGGCGGCGGGTCGTTCAATCATGGGCGTTTCCGGGAAAGAGAAAGGCGACCCGACCAGACCGGCGGGTCGCTGGACAGGAGTCGATTATTCCGGCGCCTGTTCCTGCTGGAGGTTGACCGGGCGGGCCGGGACCACCGTGGAGATGGCATGTTTGTAGACCATCTGCGTTACCGTGTTCTTGAGCAGTACGACGTACTGATCGAACGATTCAACCTGGCCCTGCAATTTGATCCCGTTTACCAGGTAAATAGAGACGGGAACATGCTCACGACGAAGAGCGTTGAGGAAGGGGTCTTGTAAAAGTTGCCCTTTGTTACTCATGGTGTGGACTCCATGTAATTGTTATGAGGGTCCTAATGTACCCAAATTTATAAAGTACTGCCGAAAATTTTGCAGTTTATTTCGCGTCTTTGTCGGCAAACGGGTTTTTGGCGCTGACACACTGGATGCGGAGCGGCGTTCCCTGCAATTTGAACGCTTCGCGGAAGGTGTGCTCGAGAAAACGCCGGTAGCTGTCGGTAATCTTGTCGACGGCATTGCCGTGGATGACGATGATCGGCGGATTCGAGCCGCCCTGGTGGGCGTAGCGCGGCTTGGGCCGGAACAGGCCGTGCTTTGCTGGCGCCTGCTTGGCCACCGCATCGATCAGGACGCGGGTCAGGCGCGGCGTCGTCATCTTGGCCATGGCGGCGGCGTAGGCGGTGTCGACGGAACGGAACATGGCTTCCAGGCCGATATTGTCGCGCGCCGAAATGAAATGAAACTTGGCGAAGTTGAGGAACTGCAGCTTGCGCTGCAGGATCTGCCGGGTCTGCTCGCGGGTGTAGGCATCGAGACCATCCCACTTGTTGACGGCGACGACCAGGGCGCGCCCGGACTGCACGATGAAGTCGGCAATATGGGCATCCTGATCGGACACATCGGCCTTCGCATCGACCATGAGAATGACCACATTGGCATCCTCGATGGCCTGCAGGGTCTTCACCACCGAGAATTTCTCGATAGTCTCGAAAATTTTGCCGCGCTTGCGCATGCCGGCCGTATCGACGAGCACGTATTTGCGCCCGCCACGCTCGAAATCGATTTCGATCGAGTCACGCGTCGTACCCGGTGCATCGAAGGCGATGACGCGCTCTTCGCCGAGCAAGGTATTGATCAAAGTCGATTTGCCGACATTCGGACGACCGACGATGGCCACACGGACGGCATCGGAATGCCATTCGTCATCCTCAGGCTCGGGGAAGCTTTCCAGGGCCAGTTCGACCAGGCCACGTACCCCTTCGCCGTGCGCCGAGGAAATGGCATTGGGCTCGCCCAGACCGAGTTCGTGGAACTCTGCCTCGACCATGCCACTGTTCATGCCTTCGGCCTTGTTGACCGCGACGATGACCGGGCAATCGACACGACGCAGCTTGTTGGCGATTTCCTTGTCGTGCGGCGTCAGGCCGGAACGACCATCGACGACGAAGATGATGGCGTCAGCTTCGGCAATCGCCTGCTCGGTCTGGCGCGCCATTTCATGCAGGATGCCTTCCTTGACGAGCGGCTCGAAACCACCGGTGTCGACCACCAGATGGGGCTTCTTGCCGAGTTTGCCGTGACCGTAGTGACGGTCGCGGGTCAGCCCCGGCATGTCGGCGACGATGGCATCGCGCGACTTGGTCAGACGGTTGAAGAGCGTGGATTTGCCGACATTGGGTCGGCCCACCAGAACGAGCGTAGGTTTCATTGAGCCTCGATTGCGCTCACGCTGCCGCCCGTGGTCTGGACCAGGACGGCATTACCGAGCATCTTAAGTGGCGCGCGAACCGGCGTACCATCGGTTTTCTGGCGTGCGGCAAAACTGCCATCCTCACGCGACAGGAAATGAACAAAGCCTTCGCCATCGGCCACGGCGACGAGACCGCGCTGCACTACCGGCGCCGACAGGCGGCGGTTCTTCAGCTTGTCCTGCTTCCAGAGACTGCTGCCCGACTGACGATCGAGCGCCGAGATGATGCCCTTGTCGTCGGCCACATAGACGTAGCGGCCATCCATGGCCAGACCGGTGACCGACGAGAGGTCGCGCGACCAGATCATCGCTCCGCCCTGCCCCATGTCGAAACAGGCGACCCGCCCCTGGAAGGCGACAGCGCAGATCAGACGGCCATCGACGACAGGCGAGGCGACGATATCCGCCACCCGGTCAAGCTCGGTCGCCCCTTTCGGCAAGGCGACGGTCCCTTCCCAGATGGGCGCACCGTTCTGCACCGCCAGCGCAACCAGCTTGCCACCCGGATAGCCGACGAAAACATAGCGGTCGGCAAAGACGGGCGAACCAGCACTGCGCACCGACAGGGCCGGCGTGGTGCGCTGGTAGACCCACTTTCGTCCGCCATCGCCGGCATCCAGCAGATGCACGCGATTGTCGCCGCTCTTGACGGCTACCCCATCGTCGCCGACCACCGGGGCAGCCAGCACTTCGCTGGACACCTTGGCCTGCCAGAGTGCCTTGCCATCTTCGGTGGAGAAAGCCAGCACTTCACCCTTCGAGGTACCAACCACCAGCACACGGCCATTGGCGCCGACGCCAGCCGACAGCGGCTGACCCGCGTCGATTTTCCAGACGACCTTGCCGTCTGCAAGCTTGAAGACCGTACCGCTCCGGCTTGCGACATAGGCCACATCAGCGACCACAGCCGGCGTGAACGTATAGTCAGCCGCCTTGCCGACACTCACCGACCAGGCCGTGCGCACCTCGGCGCTGGCCTTGAAGGGGACGAGCGAAGGCATTTTCTGCCCGGCGCTGGAGAACGGATTGATCGCGTCGATGCTATCCGACACCGTCGCACAACCGCCGAGCAAGAGCCCGGCAGCGGCGAAAAGGGCTACAAGTTGACGTGACATCAGGCGGCCTCACCGAGGTTATCGAGTTTCTGTTGCAGCAGTTCACGGCCGGCGCCCTGCTTGCCGGTCATCTTGTCGAGCGCGGCCTTGTAGGCGGCACGCGCTTCAGCCTTTTTGCCCTGGGCCGTCAATACGTCGCCCTTCAATTCCAGGAAACGCGTATCGAAAGCCGGCGCGTGTGAGGCATCGAGCTGCTTGAGCGCTTCATCGTAAGCCTGATCATCGAGCTGGACAGCCGCCAGACGAAGACGTCCGAGATCCCTCAATTCGTCCTTGCCGTTTTCGGCCACCCAGCCAAACTGGGTTTTCGCCGTCTTCAGGTCACCTGCTTCGAAGGACTGCTTGCCGGCCAGCATGGCGCCCAGCGACGCGTAGCTGGTGCTGCCGAATTTTTCGGCCAGTTCACCGGCCGCCGCCTTGACCTTCTGGGCATCGCCTATGGATGTCGCCTGCTCGAGCACACTGTAGATGGCCGCCGCTTGCGACGACTGTCCGCGCTGGTACCAGTTCCAGCCCTGCCAGCCGATGACGCCCAGCGAGACTGCGACCACCACACCGGTCACGAGATTGCCGTACATCTTCCACCAGGTCTTGATGGAGTCGATCTGTTCCTGCTCTTCGAGGTCGTAATGCGCCATGCTGCCTATTCCTCTTCATCCGAATCAATAATTTGGTCGATGATGGCTTCGGCCAGTTCATCGACTTTCAGTTTACGTTGTTCCATGCCGCTCTGGCGCAGCGATTTCAACTGGGCCTCGCCAGTCGCCGCTTCGTCATCGCCGATGATCACGGCGAATAGCGCACCGCTGCCATCGGCCTTCTTCATTTGCGACTTGAAGCTGCCGCCACCGCAGTGCTGCAGCACGTCGATACCCTGATCGCGCAGGCCTTCGGCCACGCGGAAGGCCAAGCGGGCGGCTTCATCGCCCTGATGCACGAGGTAAACATCGGGTGTCGGAGCAGCCGGCTCGCCGCCCGAATCCTTGATCAGCGCAATCAGGCGCTCAATGCCCATGGCAAAGCCGCAGGCCGGCGTCGGCTTGCCGCCGAGTTGCTCGACCAGACCATCGTAACGACCACCGGCGCAGACCGTACCCTGGGCGCCGAGCTTGTCGGTGACCCATTCGAAGACGGTCAGGTTGTAGTAATCGAGACCACGCACCAGGCGCGGATTGATCTTGAACGGGATGCCGGCATCGCGCAGGACGCGCTGCACGCCTTCGAAATGCGCCAGCGATTCGGCGCCAAGATAGTCGATGAGCTTCGGCGCCGCGGCGCAGAGATCCTGCATGGCCGGATTCTTGGTGTCGAGAATGCGCAGCGGATTGGTATGCAGGCGGCGCTTGGCCTCCTCGTCAAGCAGTTCGGCGTTTTCCTCGAAATAGGTAATCAGGGCGGCGCGATGCAGGGCGCGCTCGGCTGGCTGGCCGAGGCTGTTCAGTTGCAGCTCGATGCCGTCGAGGCCGAGGTCATTCCACAGGCGCGCGCCCATGAGGATCATTTCGGCGTCGATATCCGGACCGGCCATGCCGAAGGACTCGACACCGACCTGGTGGAACTGGCGATAACGCCCCTTCTGCGGCCGTTCGTGACGGAACATCTGGCCGATGTAATAGAGGCGCTGGGTCTGGCGGGCCGCCAGATTGTGCTCGATGACGGCGCGCACACAACCGGCCGTGCCTTCCGGGCGCAGGGTCAGCACTTCGCCGTTGAGGCCGTCGATGAAGGAATACATTTCCTTTTCGACAATATCGGTGACTTCGCCGATGGCGCGCTTGAAGAGCGGCGTCGGCTCGACGATGGGCATGCGGATCGGACGATAGCCGTAGCCCTTGAGCCAGGACCGGATGGTGTCCTCGAAGAGTTCCCAGAAGGCGGCTTCGTCGGGCAGGATGTCGTTCATCCCGCGCACGGCTTGCAGTGTTTGACTCATGACTTCAGTTTCTTGGTATAGGTGCGCTCGACATAGCGCTCGATGATTTGCTTGAATTCGTTGGCGATGTTGTCGCCCTTGAGGGTGACCGTCTTCTGGCCATCTTCATAAACCGGGGCCGACGGGGCTTCGCCCGTACCGGGCAGCGAAATGCCGATATTGGCGTGCTTCGATTCGCCGGGACCATTGACGATGCAGCCCATGACAGCCAGGGTCATATTCTCGGCACCGTCGTACTTGAGCTTCCACTCCGGCATCTTGGCGCGGACGAAGTCCTGCACCTGGCCGGCCAGTTCCTGAAAGAAGGTGCTGGTCGTCCGGCCGCAGCCGGGACAGGCCGCCACCATCGGCGTGAAGGCGCGCAGGCCCATGGTCTGCAGGATTTCCTGGGCGACGATGACTTCCTGCGAACGCGAACCGCCGGGCTCCGGGGTCAGCGAAATGCGGATGGTGTCGCCGATGCCCTCCTGGAGCAGGACGGAGAGCGCAGCGGTCGACGCGACAATGCCCTTGGAACCCATGCCGGCTTCGGTCAGGCCCAGATGCAGCGCATAGTCGGCTCGCTTCGACAGTTCGCGGTAAATGGCGATCAGGTCCTGGACGCTCGACACCTTGCAGGAAAGGATGATCCGGTTGCCGGCCAGCCCGACCTCTTCGGCCTTGGCGGCCGATTCGAGGGCCGAGGTGACCATGGCGTGACGCATGATCTCGGTCGCATCCAGAGGCTGAGACCGACGGGAGTTTTCGTCCATGATGCGGGCCAGCAGATCCTGGTCGAGGCTGCCCCAGTTGACGCCGATGCGCACCGGCTTGTCGTATTTGCAGGCCAACTCGACCATCTGGGCGAACTGCTCGTCCTTCTTTTTGCCGAAACCGACATTGCCGGGATTGATCCGGTACTTGGCGAGTGCCTCGGCACAGGCCGGATGTTCGGTGAGCAGGCGATGACCGTTATAGTGAAAATCGCCGATCAAAGGCACATTGCAGTTCATGCGGTCGAGATGTTCGCGGATTTTCGGCACGGCAGCGGCCGCTTCGGGCGAATTCACGGTGATCCGCACCAGCTCCGAACCGGCCCGCGCCAGCTCGGCCGTCTGCACGGCGGTCGCCAGATAGTCGGCGGTATCGGTATTGGTCATCGACTGGATAACCGTCGGAGCATCGCCCCCCAGTTTCACATGGCCGACGAGACAGGACCGGGTCAGGCGTTTGGCAACTGCGCTCACGCTTTACTCCAGAACCAGACGGGCCACGTCGCCGCGCGTATGCGGGGCCAGATCAACCGCCTCGCCGTGCCAGAAGACCCGGACGCCCGGTGCATAACCGACACTCAGTGAAAGCGGCCCGTGGCCGTCCATGGCCTGTTCCGCACCGGCGGTCAGGCGCTGGGAAAAGATGACCTTGTTGTCGCGGTCGCGGACTTCAAGCCACGAATCCTTGTCGACCACGAAACGCAATTGCGGCACCGTGCCGGACTGGCCGACAGGGGCGGCGCTGGCCGATGGCGAAGCCTGCGCCTCAGCCGGCGCCAGCGCCTGCGGGTTCATGACCTGCTGCGGCGTGCTCCCCGGCGGGAAAACCGGCTCCGCAGCGGGCGCCACGGCAGCGACTTCCTGGTCCTTGCGGGCCAGCGAGTCGAGCAGCGACTGCGTACTCTCGCGCAGGGAAGACAGGTCGCCGGGCATCAGGAAATAGGCCAGCGCCGCGAGCACCACCGAACCGGCACCAATCAGCACGACGAGCTTGCTGCGCCGCGTGCCGGCACTGCCGGAATGCGGCATGGTCGCCGGCACGGCATCTGAATTGCCGAGACTGCTCACCGGTTTTTCCAGCACCTCATCGAGCTGCGCCATGAGCGGCGCCGCATCGATCTGAATCAGGCGGGCATAATTGCGGACAAAGCCGCGGATGAAGGTATTGCCCGGCAGACCTTTCCAGTCGCCCGCTTCAAGGGCTTCAACCTGACGCTGCCCCAGCTTGAGGGTCTGGGCAATATCGGCAAGTTCCAGCCCGCGCGATTCCCGCGCCAGACGCAACTGCTCGCCGACCGGCGGCCCGGAAATCACGACCACATCATCAGCCACGACGTCCTGGATATTCTCCTGCTCACTCATTCAAAATTACCCTTTAGGAATTCCTGATACTCCGGCGATGTCGGATAACGACCGCGCAGTTGCGAGGCGTAGCCAGCTTCGGCCGCCCGGTTGCCTTGCTTGCGTTCGAGACGCAAGCCGAGCCACAGGGCGTCAGCCGTCGGCGGCTCCATCATTTTCAGCGCATCGGCGAGATAGATGCGCGACTCTTCGAATATGCCACGTCGGTAAAAAATCTTGGCTAGTTGCAGACGGGCCGAAACCGCGCCATCGCGCGACAGCTGCAGGGCCTTGAGCAGGTAGTCCTGCGCTGCATCGAAATCGCCCGCCTTGAAGGCACAGGTTCCGGCATTGGTGTAGGCCCGGTCAGGCGTTTCGTAGAGCGGGCTCTTCAGCGCATTGAGAAAATAGCTGATCGACTGGCGCTCCTTGCCTGTTTCGCAAAGGAACCAGCCGTAATTGTTATTCACTTCGGGATCGTTCGGCGCGAGGCTCAGCGCCTGACGAAAATCCTCTTCAGCCTTGCCGTATTCCTGGAGCGACAGACGCACCAGACCGCGGACGCTGTAGGCCTGGAAATAGGCCGAATCAGCACTCAGCGCGATGCGCAGCTCATCGAGCGCGACGCCCGGATTGCCGGCCTGAAAATACATGGAGCCGAGCTCGGTGTGTATCCTGGCCCGGCTGCGCGGATCGCTCGCCCCTTTGACCTGACCGGTTGCCGAGGGATTGAATTCGTATTGCGCCGAGGCAGAAAAGCTGCAGAGCAGCCCCAGGCAAAGCGCCGCCATCCGGCTTTTCAGCAAAAAAAGTTTCACGATCTTGCCTCCACGAGGGGAATCACCCGGCTGGCCGTACGCCGCGTCTTGTCCTGCACCTGCCCGGCCAGTTGGCCACAGGCAGCATCGATGTCGTCACCCCGCGTCTTGCGCGTGGTGGTAACGATACCGGCCTGCATCAGGATATCGCCAAAGCGCCGTACCCGCTCGGCCGGCGAGCGCTTGAAGGGCGAACCGGGGAAGGGATTGAACGGAATCAGGTTGAACTTGCAATGGACCGCCTTGACCAGCGCAAGCAGTTCGCGGGCGTGGGCGTCGCTGTCGTTGATGCCGTCGAGCATGATGTACTCGAAGGTAATGAAATCGCGGGGCGCCTTCTCAAGATAACGCTGGCAAGCGGCCATCAGTTCCTTGAGCGGATATTTCTGGTTGATCGGCACCAGTTGGTCGCGCAGCCTGTCGTTCGGCGCATGCAGCGAAACAGCCAGGGCCACCGGGCACTCGTCACCGAGCCTGTCCATAACCGGCACCAGACCCGAGGTGGAGACCGTGACGCGACGGCGCGACAGGCCGTAGGCGTTGTCGTCGAGCATGAGCTTCAAGGCGGCCACGGAATTGTCGAAATTGGCGAGCGGTTCGCCCATGCCCATCAGGACCACATTGGAAATCACCCGCTGGTCGCCATGGACGGCACCCAGGGCGTGATTGGCCTGCCATAGCTGGCCAATGATTTCGGCGACCGTCAGATTGCGGTTGAAACCCTGCTTGCCGGTCGAACAGAAGGCGCAATCGAGGGCGCAACCGGCCTGCGTGGAAATGCACAGCGTGCCGCGGTCGTCTTCGGGGATGAACACCGTTTCGACGGCGTTGTTATTGCCGACATCGATCAAGAACTTGCGTGTGCCGTCATCCGACAGCTTGTCGGAAACCACGGCGGGCGGCGCGACGACCGCCGTCGCCTTGAGCTTCTCGCGAAGACTCTTGGCGATATCGGTCATGGCGTCAAAATCCGCCACCCCGGACCGATGGATCCAGCGCAGCACCTGCTTGGCCCGGAAAGGCTTTTCGCCCTGCTCGGCAAACCAGGCAGTCAGGCTTTCGCCATCGAGATCGAGAAGATTTTTCATAGGATTCAGAATCGAAGATCCAGCTTTTAGCTAACTGCCGGATCCTCGATCCTAATGGCTGCTTTTAGCGGCCAGCGTAAACGTTCAGGCCCGGGAAGAAGAAGGCGACTTCCACGGCGGCGGTTTCCGGTGCGTCAGAGCCATGCACGGCGTTGGCATCGATCGATTCCGCGAAGTCAGCACGGATGGTGCCGGCTGCGGCTTCCTTCGGGTTGGTGGCGCCCATCAGTTCGCGGTTCTTGGCGATGGCGTTTTCACCTTCGAGCACTTGCACCATGACCGGGCCGGAGGTCATGAAGGAGACCAGATCCTTGAAGAACGGACGGGCCTTGTGCACGGCGTAGAACTGGCCGGCTTCCTGTTCGGACAACCAGACCATCTTGGAAGCAACGATCTTCAGACCGTTGGTTTCAAAACGGGAGTAAATCTTGCCGATAACGTTCTTGGCAACAGCGTCGGGTTTGATGATGGAGAGGGCGAGTTCGATAGCCATAAAATTGCTCCGCAAAAGCTAGACAGTTGAAAAACGGGCAATTTTAGCAGATTCGGGCCACGAACGCCCGACTCACTGCGTTGGCTATTTCACGGCTTCCGCCTTGTTCAGCGGCTCGCGCAGCAGGGCAAAACTGCGTGGTGCAACGTATTGCAGCAACTCCTTGCCGTCGGCATCGACCACGACATCGAGCCCCTTGGCCGGATAAAGCAGATGCACCCGCTTTTCCGAAACGACCAGCCGTTCGCCCGGCGGCCCGAAGCGCTGAACCACGGTCGCTTCGTCGAGATTGACCGTGGGAATCACGCTGATTGCCTTGACCGGCATTTTTTCAATGGCGACCAGATCATCCGGATGCAGCGTGATCTTGCGCGTCGTGCTGTCCATGTGATTGGCCTTCAGGGCGCGATCCCGCATGGCGGCGACCGTTTCGACGCTGGCCTCGACCGTCACAATGACCTTGGCCAGCACGAAGCCGAGTGCAAGTTGCGAGTAAAAGCCTTCCACGGCACCCATCTCGTCCGGCTCGGCGATGATCGCCAGGTCCATTTCGCTACCGAATTTCTGGCGCACCTCGCCCAGTGTGCTGACACCAGGCCGCAGACCGAAAACCGAACTGCCGCCCTCGGCATCGAGCTCGATCTGCCATGGCAGATTGGCGTTTGGATCAACGCCCTGCTGCTTTCCCATCCCCGGAAACAGGAAGGGAACAACCAGTGCCACAAGGACGAGGGCGATCAACGATAGGGCGAATTTCATGGTTTCCTGACGGACTTTCCGGGGAGCGGATTGTGCCATACCGATCCGCCAAAAAAACAGGCCCCGAACAAAGTCGGGGCCTGTCCATGCAGCGCGTGAAACGTTTAAATCATGCCCAGCCGCTGCGGCAACCAGAGCGACAGCCCCGGCCAGTAGGTCACCACCATCAGGAAGCAGAGCATCGACAGCAGCCACGGCCAGACCGCCACGGTCAACTCGGTGATACCCATTTTCGTGATACCGGAAGCCACATAGAGATTCAGGCCGACCGGCGGATGACACATGCCGACCTCCATGTTGACCACCATCAGGATGCCGAAGTGCACCGGATGGATACCCAGCGCCACGGCTACCGGGAACAGGATGGGCGCAAAGATCAGAACGATCGAAGACGGCTCCATGAAGTTGCCGGCCAGCAACAGGATGACGTTGACGGCGAGCAGGAAGGTAATCATCCCCAGCCCGTTGCCCAGCATCCAGTCGGCCAGCGACTGCGGAATGTTCTCGTTGGTCAGGATGAAGGCGAACAGAACCGCATTGGTGATGATGTAAAGCAGCATCGCCGACATGTTGGCCGAGTTGAGCAGCACCTTTGGTACATCCTTGAAGCCGAGATCCTTGTAGATGAAAACGGCACAGATGAAGGCATAGACCG
>CAIYYE010000462.1 GCA_903930395.1 uncultured beta proteobacterium | reverse complement strand
CTCCCTTTTCTTTGACTGAAGCGCCGATCAGGCCGGCGTCAGCGCGCCGCGCATTTTCTGCAGCGCCTTGACCTCGATCTGGCGTATCCGTTCGGCTGAAACATCGAACTCGGCGGCCAGGTCGTGCAGCGTTGCGGCTTCACCTTCCGGCAGCCAGCGGGCTTCGATGATGCGGCGGCTGCGCGGGTCGAGCGTGCTCAAGGCTTCGTGCAGACCTTCCTCGTGCAGGCGGGCGATGGCTTTGTTTTCAAGGACGCGGGTCGGTTCGTAGCGCGAGTCGGCCAGGTAGTCGATCGGCGCGAAAGCTTCGTCACCATCGTCCGGGTTGCCTTCCAGCGCGATGTCGCGACCGGACAGGCGGGTTTCCATCTCGACCACTTCATCCTGCTTGACGCCAAGGCGCGCGGCGACCTCGGCGGCCTGAGTGCCGGACAGGGTATCGGTTGCTTCGTAATCGCTCTTCAGGCTGCGCAGGTTGAAAAACAGCTTGCGCTGGGCCTTGGTCGTCGCCACTTTGACCAGGCGCCAGTTTTTCAGGATGTACTCGTGAATCTCGGCCTTGATCCAGTGCATGGCAAACGACACCAGGCGGACACCGCGGGCCGGATCGAAGCGTTTGACCGCCTTCATGAGTCCGATATTGCCTTCCTGGATGAGGTCGGCATGCGGCAGGCCATAGCCGAGGTAGCCGCGGGCAATCGAAATGACGAGGCGAAGATGCGAAAGAACAAGCTGCCGCGCCGCCCCCACATCACCTTCATTGTGGAAACGCTCGGCCAGCCGGATCTCCTCAGCCTCGGCCAGCATCGGATAACGGTTCGCCACCTGAATGTAGGCGTCGATGTTACCAATGGCTGACGGGACGGGAAGCGTCAGGGCGTAGGTCATGGCGTAAGGTTCTCCTTCAAGTTACATGGATATATTAGCACTCGTTGCTTGGGAGTGCTAACAGCGGAAAAAGTTTCTACGGGGCTGTTCCTGGCTATCTTGCCTGCCGCCTTCAAGTCGTTGAGCCAAATATGGTGCAACTCACCGAGGAAATGGATTCAGTTCAGCCCAGACGCCGCAGCCGCATGTGCGACGTGATCATTGCCGGAATCCGTCGGTCGAGATCGGAGCCCTTTTGGCAGCCGAGCATGAGGTGCAGCAGGCCGCTCGTGAAAGCCCAGGTGTCCCGGGCAGCGGTTTCCGGGTCAAGGCCAGGGCGCAACACACCTTTTTCCGCCGCCCTGCCGTAGACGCGTTCCATTTTTTCCAGAAATTCGTAGGCCGGGCGACCAGCCTCCTCCTGAACGGCCGCAAATTCATCGACATATTCGCAGCGCGAAATCATGATCTCGAAAACTTCGCGCACCACCGGGCAATCGTCGAGAACGCGGAAAAATTCCTTGAGCGAGGCTTCGATGGCATCGAGCGGGTTATCGTAAACGTCCGAGAGCAGCAGGGCATCGGTCCGCTCGACCATAGGCGCAAAGACATCCTCGCGCATGGCAAAAAACAACTCGGCCTTGTCCTTGAAATGCCAATAGATTGCCCCGCGGGTAACGCCCGCTTCCTTGGCGATCTTTTCCAGCGTCGAACGGCTGACGCCGCACTGATGAAACACCGTGCGTGCCGATTCAATAATGTCCTGACGGGTTTTTTCCGCGTCTTCCTTGGTTTTTCTGACCACTTTGATCTCTCCGGGCTTGGCATTTTTTGCCCTTGCCACTGTCCATGTTAAGCCATTGGTCCGATCGCCCAAAATCTTTTACATACATTCGTGTTTGTATATAATAGCCCAAACATTTCACTTTTTGGAGCAAGCCCATGAATTCCGGAACCCTGCCTGAGCGCAAAACGATTTCCATCCTGCTGGGCGTGGCCGCACTGGGTGCCACCTTGCTTGTCGGTTGTTCGGACACCAAGCCGGCCGGCCCGCCCGCCATGGGCCCAATGCCGGTCACGGTGCTCGAAGTGCAGCCGCAGCGTGTGTCGTCGTCCATTGAAGTCATGGCGCAGACCGAAGGCGCCCGTGAAACCGAAGTGCGGGCACGCGTCGGCGGCATCCTGGTCAAGCGCCTCTACCAGGAAGGCGAGACCGTCAAGGCGGGGCAAGCGCTGTTCCAGATCGACCGTTCCAGCTATGAAATTGCCTTGGCCGAAGCCAAGGCCAAGGCCGACCAGACCAGCCGCGAAATGAATCGCCTGAAGAGCCTGATCGAAGCCAAGGCCATCAGCCAGAAGGAATACGACGACACCGCCTCGGCCAACGCCATCGCCCAGGCGGCGCTGCGCCAAGCCGAACTGAACCTGTCGTGGACAACCGTGACCGCCCCGGTTTCCGGGACGACAGGTCGCGCCGCAAAGTCTGAAGGCAACCTGATCACGGTCGGTAGCGACAGCCTGCTCACTTCAATCTACCAAAGCAATCCGATCTGGGTTCGCTTCAGCCTCGGCGACAGCGACCTGGCCAAGCTGGCCGGCGGCCGCGTGAGCAGCAAAAACATCAGTGGCGTCGAACTGATCCTGGCCAATGGCACGCTTTATCCCAAGCCCGGAAAGCTCAATTTCCTGGCCGGCAACATCGATACGACCCTAGGTACGCAGGCCTTGCGTGCCGAATTTGACAACAACGACAACCAGCTTTTGCCCGGCCAGTTCGTCCGTATCCGCCTGCTCACCGGCGTGCGCGATGGCGTTTTCCTGGTGCCGCAATCGGCTGTCGTGCAGTCCGAGCAGGGCCCGCTGCTCATGCTTGCCGGCGAAGGCGACAAGGTCACGCCGCGCCCCGTGCAGGCCGGCGAATGGCGCGGCACGGACTGGGTCATCCTGGGTGGTCTCAAGGCCGGCGACAAGGTCATCGTCGACAATCTCATGAAACTGCGCCCCGGCGCCCCGGTCGCCCCGCATCCGCCGGTCGTCCCCGGCGCCGCGCCGGCTGCTCAGCAGGCCCCCAAGGCCTAAGGAGCGACGATGTCGAAATTCTTCATCAACCGGCCAATTTTCGCCTCGGTCATTTCGATCATTATCATCATTGCCGGGCTGGTCGCCTCGCAGGTGCTGCCCATCGCGCAATACCCGCAAATCGCCCCGCCGACCGTGCTGATCTCCGCCAACTACCCGGGCGCTTCGGCTGAAACGCTGGCCAAGACGGTTGCGGCACCGATTGAGGAACAGCTCAACGGGGTCGAGAATCTGTCCTATTTCACGTCCTCGGCATCGGCCAACGGCGCCATCACCATCACCGCCACCTTCGATGTCGGCACCAACGTTGACGTCGCTGCAGTCAACGTCAATAACCGCGTCAAGGCCGCCGAACCCCGCCTGCCGGCAGAGGTACGCAACAACGGTGTGATCGTCCAGAAGCGCTCCAACGACATCCTGCAGGTGGTCGCGCTTGATTCCGAGAAAGGCCGCTACAACACGCTCTTCCTCTCCAATTACGCCAGCCTGAACATTGCCGACGAGCTGAAGCGGGTCAAGGGTGTCGGCGACGTCACCATTTTCGGCGCCCAGGACTACTCGATGCGCGTCTGGCTGAAACCGGACCGCATGGCCCAGCTTGGCCTGACGATCAGCGATATTGCCGATGCCATCCGCGCCCAGAATGCCCAGAATGCGGCCGGCAAGATCGGTCAGGAGCCAGCCCCGGCCGACCAGATGCTGGTCTACACCGTGACCGCCAAGGGGCGCCTGCTGACGCCAGAGGAATTCGGCAACATCGTGATCCGTTCCAGCGGGCCCGGGGGCACACTCCGCCTCCGGGATGTTGCGCGCCTCGAGCTGGGTGCCTACAGCTACGACCAGAGCGTGACACTCGATGGGCAGCCGACCATCGCCATGGGCGTCTTCCTGCAGACCGGCGCCAATGCGCTGGACGTTGCCGAGAAAGTGCGCGTCCGCATGGAAGAGCTGAAGAAGAAAATGCCGGAAGGCATGGGCTACGTCATCCCCTTCGACACGACGCGTTTCGTTTCCGCCTCCATCCATGAAGTCGTCAAGACGCTCATCGAGGCGATGATCCTGGTCCTGGCTGTCGTCTATATTTTCCTGCAAAGCTGGCGCGCCACGTTGATACCGATGGTCGCCGTGCCGATTTCATTGATCGGAACCTTCGCCGGCCTCTGGCTGTTCGGTTTCTCGATCAACACCTTGACGCTGTTCGCCATGGTGCTGGCGATCGGTATCGTCGTCGATGACGCCATTGTCGTGCTGGAAAACGTCGAGCGACTGATGGCCGAAGAAAAGCTGTCGCCGCGCGATGCCGCGATCAAGGCCATGCAGCAGGTGCAAGGCGCGCTGATCGCCATCGTTCTCGTCCTCTGCTCGGTCTTCATTCCGGTCGCCTTCCTCGGCGGCATTGCCGGCCAGCTCTACAAGCAGTTCGCCGTCACTGTGGCCGTCGCCGTCGTCCTCTCCGGCGTCGTCGCACTGACCCTGACGCCGGCGCTCTGCGCGCTGCTGCTCAAAGCCCAGCACACCGAACACAAACTGTTCATCCCGTTCAACCGGCTATTCGAGCGATTTACCCGTTCCTACGTCAGCACCGTCGGCCTGACGCTCAAGCACGGTGTTATCGGCGGCATCATTTTTGCACTGGTCATCGCCTCGACCGTCGCCTTCTTTCGCTTCATTCCCGGCAGCTTCGTGCCGGCCGAAGACCAAGGCTACCTGATCTCGGCACTGATGCTGCCCGATGGCGCAACGCTCAAGCGCACCGAGAAAACCGGCGAAAGCATGCGCCAGATGGTGGCCAACGATCCGGCGGTGGCGCACACCTTCGTCGTCGCCGGCTTCGACCTCATTGGCGGCGGCAACAAACCCAACGCCGGCACCATCTTCATTCCACTCAAGGACTGGAGTGAGCGCGATGCCAAGGCGCAGGACCTGGCCGGCAAGTTCATGGGCATGGGCATGATGCAGCCGGATGGCATGGCATTGGTTTTCAACCCGCCGCCCATCATGGGTCTGGGCACGGCCGGCGGTTTCGAGGTGTACCTGCAGAACCGCATCGATGGCGACAGCAAGAAGCTCAACGAAATCACCCAGCAATTCATCGCCGAACTGCAGAAGCGCACCGAGTTCACCCGCATCAGCACTTTCTTCCGGCCAACCGTGCCGCAACTGTTCGTCGAGGTCGATGAAGCGAAGGCGCTGGCTCTCGGCATCCCGCTCAACGAGATTTACCAGACCCTGCAAAGCACCATGGGGGCGCTCTACGTCAATGACTTCAACAAGGCGGGGCGCGTCTACCGCGTGCAGTTGCAGGCTGAAGCCAGCTACCGGATGAAGCCGGACGATCTTGGCAAGGTCTATGTGCGCAGCACGACGACCAAGGCCATGATTCCGCTGTCGGCGGTCAGTACGGTCAGGAACATTGTCGGGCCGGAACAGGTCGAGCGCTTCAACGGTTTTGTCGCCGCCAAGATCATGGGCGACAGCAAGCCGGGCATCAGCTCGGGCGACGCCATCAAGATCGTCGAGGAAGTGGCCGCCGCCACACT
>CAIYYE010000461.1 GCA_903930395.1 uncultured beta proteobacterium | reverse complement strand
TTCAATCGATTGCCCGGCTTCACCCTGACACCGGCCGGCAAGGAGCGCATGCTCCTCCGTCGTCTGCCCTGGATACTCCTGCTCGGCACCCTGCTGTTCGCCCTCCCCTCATTGGCAGTACGGCTCATCGTCGAGCCGGATAATGTACTGGCCGTCAGCACCACAGATATTTATGTGATCAGCCTGATCGTCCTGCACTGGACCGTTGTTTTGACCGTGGGAATCGGTGCTTTCATTGTCATGGTGATGAAAGGCCCGGCCTATGTGGCCGACGCCTATCCGCTGCAGGATGCCGATACACTTGATGCTCCGCCAAAATGGAAACCGCGTGGCCGCTGATCCCGGGGTGAAACCTTCTGCTGTTCCCGACGGCCGCTGGTCGCGCCTCATAAGGCTGGGCTCGCTTGCCGGCGGGGTGGCCGGCAACATGCTGGCGGAGGGCGCGCGCCAGTTTGCCCAGGGCAAGCGTCCGAAAATCCAGCAACTGTTGTTGACGCCGGGCAACGCCCGCCGGGTCGCCGACCAGTTGGCGCAACTTCGCGGCGCGGCGATGAAGCTCGGCCAGTTGCTATCCATGGACGCAGGCGAACTACTGCCACCGGAACTCGCGGAAATCCTCTCCCGCTTGCGGGCCGATGCGACCCCGATGCCGATGAGTCAGGTGGTCAAGGCGCTGGAGGCCAATTGGGGCCCTGGGTGGGATCGCCATTTCGAGCGATTTTCATTCACCCCGATGGCAGCGGCCTCAATCGGCCAGGTGCATTTCGGGCAACGCAAGGATGGCAGGCATATTGCCGTCAAAATCCAGTACCCAGGCATTCGCCGGAGCATAGACAGTGATGTGGACAACGTCGCCAGCCTGCTCCGCCTTTCCGGTTTGCTGCCGAAATCCCTGGACATCAAGCCCCTGCTCGCCGAAGCCAAGAAGCAGTTGCACGATGAGGCCGACTACCGTCGTGAAGGCGCCTGCATGATCCAGTTCGCCAGCCTGCTGACCGATGCCGGGGATTTCGTGGTGCCGGAAATGCACGCTGACCTGACGACGGACACCATCCTGGCCATGACGCGCCTCGACGGCGTTGCGCTGGAAACCCTGAGCCACCTGCCGCAGGCCGAACGCGACCAGATTGCCGGCCAACTCTTCCGCCTTCTCTTTCGCGAAATCTTCGAATTCCGCCTGATCCAGACCGACCCGAATTTTGCCAATTACCGCTACGCCCCGGAATCGAAGCGCCTCATCCTGCTCGACTTCGGTGCCACGCGCGCCTACTCGACGGCCATGATCGACAGCTATCGCCATCTCATGAACAGCGCCATCGCCGATGATCGGGTCGGCATGAATACCGCTGCCGAAGCAATCGGCTATTTCCAGCACAACATCCGCGAGCACCAGCGCCAGGCCGTGCTCGATATTTTTGCCCTGGCTTGCGAACCGCTGCGTCACGTTGGCGCCTATGATTTTGGCAGTTCCGACCTGGCCACCAGGATTCGCGATGCCGGCATGGTGCTCGGCATGGATCGCGATTTCTGGCACACGCCGCCGGCCGATGCACTCTTTCTGCATCGCAAGCTGGGCGGCCTCTATTTACTGGCGGCGAAGCTGAAAGCACGCGTCAAGCTGGGTGACATTGCCCGTAGCGGCGGACTGATCGCCTGCCCCTGAACGACCATATTCAACAACTACCGGAGCCCGCATGAACACATTTTCCCGCCCAGTCAAACGCGTTGCGCTGATCGCGCTGCTTACCCTTGCTGCGCCGAGCGCATTTGCCCAGGCCTTCGATGCGGTTCGCCTTGTCGGCGACCCGGCCGAAAAGGACAGGGGCTCCGTCGGTCTGGCCGTCATCGCCGGCATGGCCTACCAGGGCGCCGACGAACGACGCACCCTGCTGCTCCCGGGCCTCGACTATCAGTGGCGAAACGGCTGGTTTGCCGGCACCCGGAATGGCATCGGCTACAACTTTGGCCAGCAAAGGGAAGTGCAGTACGGCCTGCGCATCACCGCCGATTTCGGACGCGACGAGAGCCGGTCAGATGCCCTGCGCGGTATGGGTGACATCGATCCACGACCGGAGATAGGCGCCTTCCTGAACTACTCGCTGAGCCGGGAGTTTTCCCTGACCTCGTCTCTGCGCTATGGCTCGGGCGACAACAGCAAGGGCATGCTCATCGATCTCGGTGCAGGCTACTCGACAAGGCTTGCCGCCCCGTGGCGCCTTGCCCTGGGTGTCGGCATGACGCTGGCCAACGAGGAATACATGCAATCGTATTTCGGGGTGACCACGACGCAGGCGGCCACCAGTGGCTACGCCGCTTACCATCCGGGATTCGGCCTGCGGGATATTCGCGCCAATGCGGCGCTGAGCTATCAAATCACCCCGAGCATCGCTATCTCAACCACCGTTTCAATCAGCAGCCTGCAGGGCGACGCCAAGGATAGCCCGCTGACACGCCAGACCACATCGGCGACCGGTGTTCTTGCCGTGACGTATGGATTCTAGGCCAGCCGCCTAATTGGTCAGTATCCGTACCTTCACGGCCTTTCCCTTGACCTTGCCGGCCGACAGTTTGCGCACGGTCTCCTTGGCGACGCCACGCGCCACGGCCACGTAGGTACTCTGGTCGGTCACCGTGATTTTGCCGACCTGCTCGCGGGTCAATCCGGCTTCGCCGGCCAGCGCGCCCATGACGTCGCCGGGACGAATCTTGTCCTTGCGCCCGCCGAGCATGAGCAGGGTGGACATCGGCGGGATAATGGGCGAATCGTCAGTGACCTCGACAGTTTTCAGGTCGAGGACGTCGAGCTTGCAATGCATCATCTCGGCGATGCTTGCCACCCGGCGACGGTCGCCAGAACTGCACAGGCTCAGCGCCCAGCCCTCTTCCTCGCCACGGCCGGTACGACCGATGCGGTGAATGTGAATTTCCGGATCGGGCGTGACATCGACGTTGATGACGGCTTCCAACTGGTCGATATCGAGGCCTCGCGCCGCCACGTCGGTGGCGACCAGCACCGAACAACTACGGTTGGCGAACTGGATCAGGACCTGATCGCGCTCGCGCTGCTCAAGGTCGCCATTCAGCGTCAGGGCATGAATCCCGGCGTGGCGCAGGACATTGACCAGGTCACGGCATTGCTGCTTGGTATTGCAGAAGGCCAGCGTGCTGACCGGCCGGTAATGCTTGAGCAGACGGACGACGGCATCCAGACGCTCTTCGTGCTTGACCTCGTAGAAACGCTGGCGAATCTTGGTTTCTTCGTGCTGTTCAAGAAGTTTGACTTCCTTGGGCTGACGCAGGAACTGTTTGGCCAGCTGGGCGATACCCTCGGGATAGGTCGCGGAAAAGAGCAGGGTCTGGCGCTGCATCGGGCAACGCTTGGCGACGTAGGCGATGTCGTCATGGAAGCCCATGTCGAGCATGCGGTCGGCTTCGTCAAGAACCAGCGTGTTGAGTTCGTCGAGCTTGAGGTAGCCGCGCTCCATGTGATCCATGATGCGCCCCGGCGTACCGACAACAATGTGCACGCCCTTTTCCAGACTGATGGCCTGGTTGCGCAGGGTCGAGCCACCGACCAGCGAG
>CAIYYE010000460.1 GCA_903930395.1 uncultured beta proteobacterium | reverse complement strand
GTGATGGAGTCGAGCAGGATGACGACATCCTTCTTGTGCTCGACCAGGCGCTTGGCCTTCTCGATGACCATTTCGGCCACGGCGACGTGGCGGGTGGCCGGTTCGTCGAAGGTCGAGGCGACAACCTCGCCCTTGACGGTGCGGGTCATTTCGGTCACTTCTTCCGGGCGCTCGTCGATGAGCAGGACGATGAGCACGACATCCGGATGGTTGGCTGTAATGGCGTGGGCGATGTTCTGCAGCATCACGGTCTTGCCGGTCTTCGGCGGGGCGACGAGCAGGCCGCGCTGGCCGCAGCCGATCGGGGCGATCATGTCGATGACGCGGCTGGTGATGTTTTCTTCGGACTTGATGTCGCGTTCGAGTTTCATGTGACGCGTCGGATGCAGCGGCGTCAGGTTCTCGAACATGATCTTGTTCTTGTTGGCTTCGGGCGGGAAGCCGTTGATCGACTCGAGCTTGGTCAAGGCAACGTAACGTTCGCCTTCCTTCGGCGTGCGGATCTCGCCTTCGACCGTATCGCCGGTGCGCAGGTTGAAGCGCCGGACCTGCGACGGGGAGACGTAGATGTCATCCGGGTTGGCCAGGTAGGAGGTGTCGGATGAACGGAGGAAACCGAAGCCGTCCGAAAGGACTTCCAGGGTGCCGTCGCCGTAGATGGTGTCGCCGTTCTTGGCCTTGGCCTTGAGGATGGCGTAGATCAACTCCATCTTGCGCATCCGGTTGGCGTTTTCGATGGCCAGTTCGGTGGCCATGTCGAGCAGTTTGCTGACGTGTAGTGTTTTGAGTTCGGAAAGTTGCATGTGGGAGTGTGTGGCGCCAGTCAATGAGGGGCCGGGCTGCTGCCCGAAACCGGGGCGCAAGAGCTGGGGAGCTTTTGGGTGGGGAGTGATGCCTGGGCGCTTGGCTTGAGGCATCTGCCTGAAGGTGCAGGACGCACCTTCAGGTCGGGAGACTACGGAGATTACAGGTTGCTGTCAATAAAGGCAGCGAGTTGGGACTTGGACAGTGCGCCAACCTTGGTTGCTTCGATGTTGCCGTTCTTGAAGATCATCAGGGTCGGAATGCCGCGGATACCGTACTTGGCCGGCGTTGCCTGATTGTCGTCGATATTGACCTTGGCGACCTTGAGCTTGCCGGCATATTCGTTGGCGACTTCGTCCAGGATGGGAGCGATCATCTTGCAGGGGCCGCACCACTCGGCCCAGTAGTCGACGAGTACGGGTTGCTGCGATTGCAACACTTCCGCTTCAAATGTGTCGTCGGTTACGTAATGAATATGCTCGCTCATGGTTGCCTCGTGGAATGGGTGGAACGAATCAGGAATATTGCGCCAAGTTTGGCGACGTGAATATTCTGTGATGCTAGCGAAAAAAGAAGCGGTAGGGAAGCATCAGCATCAGGGTTTGAGCAGATTGGCCAATTCGACTGCCGTCTTGACCTGCATTTTGTCGAAAAGATTGGCCCTGTGCACCTCGACGGTGCGCATGCTGATATTCAGTTCGTCGGCGATGACCTTGTTGAACTTGCCAAGCAGGACGAGTTCCATGATCTGTCGTTCGCGCGTGGTCAGGGTGGACAGGCGCGCCTTGACCGAATCGACCGAGGCATTGGCTGCCCGCTGGCGGGCATCGAGGGCCATGGCCTCTTCGATGCGGGTGGCCAGTTCGTTGTCGTTGAGCGGCTTTTCGAAGAAATCGAAGGCGCCTCTCTTGAGCGTGCTGACGGCCAGCGGGACGTCGCCGTGGCCGGTCAGGAAAATGACGGGCAGGGTCGATTTGCGCTCGAGTAACTGGTCGAAGCAATCGAGGCCGCTGATCCCGGTCATGCGCATGTCGAGGACCACGCAGCCGCCCATCGCAGGGTGCCATGCGGCGAGGAAGCTTTCAGCCGAATCGTAGGCGGCGTGGGGAATGCCGCGCGAGGTCAGGAGCCAGGCCAGGGCATCGCGGATGGCGTCGTCGTCATCGACCAGGTGGGCTTGCGGGGGGCTCATGCGGCATCCAGCGGCAGGGTGAAGATGAATATCGTACCGCTTCCGGTCGGCGAGTGGGGGTTGTCTTCCACCCACAACCGGCCACGGTGGAATTCGATGATGGAGCGGCAGATCGACAGGCCGACGCCCATGCCTTCCGGTTTGGTGGTGAAGAAGGCGGTAAACAGCTTGTCGCGGATCTCCGGGGCGATGCCGCTACCGTTGTCGCTGACGCTGACCTGTAGTTCATTGTCACGGATGGTGGTGGCAATGCTCAGGACGCGCTCGGTTTCCGGGTTGCCGGCCATCGCCTCCATGCCGTTGCGGATCAGGTTGAGCAGTACCTGCTCGAGCATCAGGCGGTCGGCCGGGATAGGCGGCAGCGGCGGGATGTCGCATTCGATCCGGACATGCCGCTTGCGCCCTTCGGCTTCGACGAAACCCAGGCAGTCTTCAACCACTTCGCCGAACTGGCAGGGGGCGCGTTTCGGTTCGCTCTTGCGGACGAAGTCATGGACGCGGCGGATGATCTTGCCGGCGCGCTGGGCCTGCAGGCCGATTTTTTCGAGGGCCGGCAGAATCTCCTGCGGGCTGGCCTTGCCACTGTTGAGCAGATTCTGGCAACCGGTGTTGTAGCTGGCGATGGCGGCCAGGGGCTGATTGAGTTCGTGGGCCAGCGTCGAGGCCATTTCACCCATGGTCACCAGACGCGAAGTGAATTGAAGTTGTTCCTGTTGCTGGCGGGCCAGTTCCTGGGCGTGTTTGCGTTCGGTGATGTCGAGGACCGAAGCCATCCAGCCGGTATGTCGGCCATTGCCGTCGATGAGCTTGGCTTCGTAGATGAGCGCCTGGAAACGCTCACCGTTTTTGCGCATGAAGGTGATTTCAAAACCGTCCGGTGGCGCATCGCCGGCCAGCACGGTCTGGTGCATGGCGTAGGTTTCTTCCAGTTGTTCCGGTGCCCAGTAGGGCATGGGCGGCGCCTGATTGACCAGTTCGGCCGCACTGAAGCCGGTCATTCGGCAGAAGGCCGGGTTGACGTAGATGACGCGCCCGACGAGGTCACGCGCCCGCATGCCGACGGTCAGCGAATTTTCCATGGCGGCGCGGAAGGCGTGTTCCTCGCGCAAGGCGTCTTCAGCCAGCGAGCGCTTCTTCATGAGTTCGCGGACCAGCCACAGACTCCAGAAGACCCCGCTGGCGAGCAGGATGATGGCGGCGACGAGCAGTCGCTGGAGCGAATTGTCCGGTGCGTTGTAGTTGGTGACGCGCAGCAATAGCCCGGCGCCGGGCGGGTCGAAGGGGATTTCGTAGCTTTGGTTATGCTTGCCGGCGATATGGGTTTTTGAGGCGAACAGGCGGTCGTTGTCATCAACGATTTCTACCTTGTACTTTTCGGTAAACCACCACGGCACCTGGCTGGCGAGCAGCGTGTCGAGCGGGTAGACGAGGGCCAGCATGCCCGTCAGCTTGCGCTCGCTGAAGATGGGCACGAGCAGTTCGATGAAGGCGCTGTTGCCTTCGAGAAAAAAAGGTTCGCTGTATTGCTGTTTGCCCAACTGGCTGGCCAGTTCGAAAGCCCTGGCCGCCGCAGTCGGGCCGAAAGGCTCGATGTCACGATCGAGGTGATTGGCCGTCGGCAGCGCATCAATGATCTGCCGGTTGGCATCCAGCCAGAGTATCTGCGCGATGTCGGGCGAGTTCTTGCGCAGGTGTTCGGCCCGCAGCCGGAAATGTTTCTGCCGGTTGGGCTCGCTGGACATTTCCAGGGCCAGTTGCTGCAACTGTTCCTGGTTGCCATCAAGGTGAAAGCGCAGGTTTTGCTCGAGCCAGAGCACATCCTTGATCAGCGCCGAGCGCTCCTCTTCCACCTCGTTGCTGTGCAGCAGCCAGATCAGCGTGAGCACGGCCACGAGCAGCAGCACGATGCCCAGCTTGGGCAGGGCCAGTAGCCAGCGCAGGCGGCGGGCGCTGGCGGGTGGAGTGGGGCGGGCGTCAGTCATGGCGGCATGGTACATCACGGCATTCCGCTCGCTGGCATTGTGGCTTTCCACAATTCGGATATCCACAATGGTGCGCGCTGGCGATGGCACCGATACTCCGCTCCGACTTAAATATTCCAACAGAAATTCACCAGAGGAGCACGGGATTCATGGCCAAAAAAGCGCTATTCAAGAGTCTGTATTTCCAGGTCATTGTCGCCATCGTCATCGGTGTCGCACTCGGCCATTTCTATCCCGAAAGCGGTGCCGCAATGAAGCCGCTGGGCGATGGCTTCATCAAGCTGATCAAGATGATCATCGCCCCGATCATCTTCTGCACCATCGTCGTCGGCATCGCCGGCATGGAAGACATGAAGAAGGTCGGCAAGACCGGCGGTCTGGCCGTGCTCTACTTTGAAGTTGTCAGCTCGATTGCCCTGGTCATCGGTCTGGTCGTGGTCAATCTGTGGCAGCCGGGTGTCGGCATGAATGTCGATGTCGCGACACTCGACACCAAAGGCATCGCCAAGTATGCCGAGCCGGGCAAGATGCAGTCGACTGTCGATTTCCTGCTCAACATCATCCCGACCAGCGTCGTCGATGCCTTTGCCAAGGGCGACATGCTGCAGGTGCTGTTCTTCTCCATCCTCTTCGGTTATGCCATGCATGCCTTCGGCGAGCGCGGCAAGCCGGTCTTCGATCTGATCGAAAAGCTGTCGCACGTGCTCTTCGGTATCGTCGGCGTCATCATGAAGGTCGCCCCGATTGGTGCCTTCGGTGCCATGGCCTACACCATCGGCAAGCACGGCCTGGGCAGCCTGACCCAGCTGGCCAGCCTGATGGGCGCCTTCTACCTGACCTGCGTCATCTTCATCGTCGGTGTGCTGGGCAGCATTGCCGCCTTCCACGGCTTCTCGATTTTCAAGTTGATCAAGTACATCAAGGAAGAACTCTTCCTGGTCCTCGGTACCTCGTCGTCCGAATCCGCACTGCCGCGCCTGATGGCCAAGATGGAAAACGCCGGTGCCGAGAAGTCGGTGGTGGGTTTGGTCGTGCCGACCGGTTACTCCTTCAATCTTGATGGCACCTCGATCTACCTGACCATGGCCGCCGTGTTCATTGCCCAGGCGACCAATACCCCCATGGATCTCGGGCAGCAGATCACGCTGCTGCTCATCCTGCTGCTGACCTCGAAGGGGGCTGCCGGTGTGACGGGTAGCGGTTTCATCGTGCTGGCGGCCACGCTGTCGGCGGTCGGTACCGTGCCGGTGGCCGGCCTGGCGCTGATTCTCGGCATCGATCGCTTCATGTCCGAGGCACGTGCGCTGACCAACTTCATCGGCAACAGCGTGGCGACGCTGGTCGTTGCCAAATGGTGCAAGGCACTGGATACGGATCGTCTGGCGGCAGTGCTCAACGACGAAACCACCGACGAGGCCGAGAATCCGGAACTGGTGCTTGATGATGCGCCGGAAATCATCATTCCTCATGTGCCACGCCCGATTGTCGAGCACCACTGAGCGCAATACACGGAGCAAAAAACCGCCGGCTGGTCCGGCGGTTTTTTTATGGTGGATCTATATGTGGAAATCCACAATACGCAACACTTATCCCTTTCGTAATAATTTCACTCAGGCGAAATTAAATGATTTCGCGATTCCAATCTCTGGAGGAGACAACAATGAAAGTATCCAAGCTGCTGGTTGCCCTGTTTGCCGGTGCGCTGTCGCTGGCTGCGTATGCGCAGTCCCCGATAGTCATCAAGTTCAGCCACGTCGTGGCCGCCGATACGCCGAAAGGCAAGGCTGCCGAAATGTTCGCCAAGAAAGCCGGCGAGCTGACCAAGGGCAAGGTCAAGGTCGAGGTCTATGCCAACTCGACGCTGTACAAGGACAAGGAAGAAATGGAAGCGCTCCAATTGGGCGCCGTCCAGATGCTGGCCCCCTCGCTGGCCAAGTTCGGTCCGCTCGGCGTCAAGGAATTTGAAGTCTTCGACCTGCCCTTCATCTTCAGTGACTACGATGCTCTGCGCAAGGTGACCAATGGTGCGGTTGGCAAGCAACTGCTGGCCAAGCTGGAGCCCAAGGGCATCCGCGGACTGGGTTACTGGGACAACGGTTTCAAGTCCTTCTCGCTGAACACGCCGATCAAGACGCCGGCTGATCTCAAGGGCAAGAAGCTGCGCATCCAGTCGTCCAAGGTGCTCGAAGAAGAAGTTCGCGCCCTCGGCGGCCTGCCGCAGGTCATGGCCTTCTCCGAGGTCTATCAGGCGCTGCAGACCGGCGTGGTCGATGGCACCGAGAATCCGATCTCGAATCTCTACACCCAGAAAATGCATGAGGTGCAGAAGCACCTGACGCTGACCGAACATGGTTATCTCGGTTACGCCGTCATTGTTAACAAGAAGTTCTGGGACGGACTGCCGGCTGATGTTCGCGGGCAACTTGAGGATGCCATGGAGCAGGCGACCCGTTACGCCAACCAGATCGCCAAGGTGGAAAACGAAAGCGCGCTGGATGCCGTCAAGAAGAGCGGCAAGACCACGGTTTACACGCCGACCAAGGAAGAGCGCCTGGCTTTCAAGAAGGCGCTGGTGCCAGTCCATCAGAAGATGGAAGGCCGCGTTGGCAAGGAAGTGATCCAGGCGGTTTACAAGGATATCGGTTTCAAGCCGGACAGCCTTTAATCGTCATAGCAACATGAATGCGGGGGCTGCGGCCCCCGCGTCACAACGGGGGAACTCGTCATGATCAACAAGGC
>CAIYYE010000459.1 GCA_903930395.1 uncultured beta proteobacterium | reverse complement strand
AGGTCCTTGTCGTTGCCGAGGTCGAAGGTGCGGATGGTGACCGGCCGGCCGGCCATACCCTTGACGACTTTCTTGTAGGCTTCGTACTGCTCGCGCTCGTCCGGCATGTCGCCGCGGTCGAGGAAGAGGAATTCGGTGCGGAACAGGCCGATGCCTTCGGCGCCGGCTTCGAGCGCAACCGGTACGTCGTTGGGCAGTTCGATGTTGGCAAACAACTGCACCGGCACGCCGTCTATGGTTTCCGACTTGGCGGTCTTGAGGCGCTTGAGCTTGTTCTTTTCAAGCTCGATCTGTTCCTTGCGCAGCTGGTATTCGTCGAGGACGCGCTGGTCCGGATTGACGATGATGACGCCGCGCAGGCCGTCGACAATCAGTTGCTCGCCGTCGCGGATCAGGCCGCGTGCGTTTTCCAGGCCGAGTACGGCGGGAATCGCCATGCTGCGCGCGAGGATGGCGGTGTGCGAGGTCGCCCCGCCGACATCGGTGATGAAGGCGGCGAAGCGGTGATCCTTGAAGGCAATGGTGTCGGCCGGCGAGAGATCGTGGGCGACGACGATGAGGACTTCTTCCTTCGAGCGCTTGGCGTTCTTCAGGGTGGCACGACCGGGATGGCCGAGCAGTTCCTTGACGACGCGTTCGACGACCTGCACGACATCGAACTTGCGCTCACGCAGGTAGAGATCGTCGAACTGCTCGAATTGATCGACCAGGTGCTCCATCTGCTGGACCAGCGCCCATTCGGCGTTGCAGCGGCGTTCGCGAATGATGTCGCGTGGCTTGACGGCGAGTTCCGGGTCTTCCAGGAACATGGTGTGAATGTCGATGAAGGCATTGAGCTCGGCCGGGGCGTGCTCGGTGCTTTCCTTCATCAGGATCAATTCGTCCTTGACTGCCTTGACCGCTGCGTCGAAGCGGTCGATTTCCTTGTCCACCATGCGCGGCGCCAGGGTCAGGTGGGCAACCTCGAGTGTCGCATGCGACATCAGCATGGCCCGCCCGATGGCGATGCCGCCGGAAACCCCCAGACCGTGCAGGATGAAGCTCATGGTGGCCTATTCTCCCTCGCCGAAATAATCGGCAATCAGCGCAAGCAGGGCTTCCATCGCTTCGGCTTCATCGGCCCCGTTGGTTTCCAGGGTGACCTTGGAGCCCTTGCCAGCCGCCAGCATCATGACGCCCATGATGCTCTTGGCGTTGATGCGGCGCGTACCCTTGCTCATCCATACCTCGCAGGTATATTTGCCGGCCATCTGGGTCAGCTTGGCGGAGGCGCGGGCATGCAGGCCGAGCTTGTTGATGATTTCTGTTTCCTGGGTAAGCATCGCTTTCGATTCCGCTTTCAGTGGTCCAGCATGTTGATGATGCCGTCGCGGCCGCCATCACGGGCCCGCATCAGCAGGGTTTCCATGCCCTTGTCGCGATAGGTCAGGGCGCGCAAGAGCATGGGCATATTGACGCCGGTCAGACCTTCGATCCGGCCATGTTCAAGCAACTTTAGCGCAAGGTTGGCCGGAGAGGCACCGAAAATATCGGTCAGCACCAGCGCACCGTCTCCCTTGTCGACCAAGGCGAGCATGTCGCGCGCCATCGGCAGGAGGTCGAGCGGGTCATCCTGGGCCGTCATCCCGAGCTGAATCAGCTGCGGCGGACGCTTGTTCAGCACATGGCAGACGTTCTGGACGAGCGCCTCGCCATAGCTGCCGTGGGTGATGAGAAAGATGCCGATCATGCAACGGATTCTAACCCAGGCATTTACCTGCGGCTGACGATCAATATGCCCAAAACGACCAGTGCCGCCCCGGCCAACTGGGCCAGCGAAATCGATTCGCCGAGCAGCCACCAGCCGAAGGCTATGGTTAGCATGGGACCGACCATGCCGAACAGCGAAGCCTGGCCGGCGCCGATCCGACGGATTGCCGCTGACTGGGCGAAAACCGGCACGATGGTCGCGAAGACGGCCATGGCCAGTCCCCAGCCATAGACCGGCAAGGGCTGGATGAAGGCGGTGACCGGGTGCGAGGCCGAGAAATGGAGTAGCGTGACGGCCGACGAAACGAGCATGGCCAGCGCCGAAAAACGCATGGCACCGAGACGGGCGATCATGGTCCCGCTGCCCGAGAGGTAGAGCGCATACGAGACGCTGGAGCCGAAAACCAGCAGGCCCCCGACCCACACATTGCGCGCATCGCCCTGGCCGAGGTCGTGTGCGAAGGCAAAACCGATTCCCAGGTAGCACAGCACGACTGCGATCAACTCGCGCCGGGTGAAGGGCTTGCCCTGGAAGACAACGCCGATCAGGAGGGTCAGCGTCGGGTAGGTGAACAGGATCAGCCGTTCAAGGCCGGCCGAAATGTATTCCAGTCCCCAAAAATCGAGAATGCTCGCGCCGTAATAGCCCAGGCAGCCGAGGGCGAAGAGCTTGAGCCAGTCTTCCCGCGTCAGGCTGGTGCCGGCCCGCTGGCCGGCCAGCCCGACCCAGAGAAAAACCGGCAGCGCGAAACCCATGCGCAGAGCGAGCAGCGTGATGGCATCAACGCCATACGGATAAGCCAGCTTGACGAAAATTGCCTTGAGCGAAAAGCCCAGTGCGGCAACCAGCGCCAGACCGGCACCATAGGCGTGCGACTTTTCCAAAATGACTCCTCGACCCTGATTCCGGCTCCCATTGGAAGGAGCGGGCGCCGGTTTGGCAACAAGGACTTTCCCGGCCTCTCTGCCGCCGGTCGTCCCTGCTTAGAGCGGACGCTTGACGGTCAGCGCGCCGCGCACCTGGCCCTTGCTATAGCCAGTCGCCTGATCATGCGGGTAGCCTTCGGCCAGTTTGGCCTTCAGGCCGGCCTCCATGCCGTCGGCCGGGCCGTGACACTTCAGGCAAACGTCACCGACCGGCAGCGCCTTCATGTAGCGGAAGACTGGCTTGCCGTCGATGCTGACGATCTCGCTCTTTTCCATCGTCTCGATCTTCTCGCCATTGGCGGCGCGGATATTGAAATCCGCAAGCTGGCGAACTTCCCACAAATCCGGTGTGCCGCGCTCGGCATTGCGCGTCTTGAGGCTGACGCGGCGAATATCCCAGCCCGTTTCCTGGCGCTTCGCCTTGATCAGTTCGGGTGCCTGTTCCTTGCACACCGGAATCGCCCCGGCCACGCCTTTCTCGGCCACGGCTTCCTGCATCGCGGCGACCACCTTGGGAACGACCGGCAGCACGGTTTTCTTGGTATCGGCGGTCAGCGCGCCGATATCCTGGGCGAGGGCAGGCAAGGCGGCGAGCATCAAGGCGATGGGAAGGAATGCTTTCATGGCGAACTCCGACGGAAATCAAAAACTTATTTTACGTCGGCTTGATGACAGTCCGGCAGTTTTGCATCTGAGCGATTGGTGTCATGGTGTGCTTGACGCACCGCACCGTGTGCCATCAAAATCAGGTCATGACTTCTGCCTATTCCATGTTGGTCCTCAAAGCCCCGTGCCGCCGCATTCTGCGTGCGTGGCGCGTTGTCGTTCGTCCGGGGCCGGGGTGAAGTAGTCGTTTTCTCCAGATTTCAGCAAAGGCCGCGGATTTGAAACCCGCGGCCTTTTTGTTTGCCGCT
>CAIYYE010000458.1 GCA_903930395.1 uncultured beta proteobacterium | reverse complement strand
CCAGGGCATCGGTCTTGAGTTGCAGCAATGAGGCGGAGGCGGCACCGGCGGCGCTGCCTTCCTCATCCTCTTCCTCGTCGTCTGCCTCGTCGTCCTCGGCTTCCGGCATTTCGGGGGCGGCGGCAACGACTTCGGTGGCGTTCGGGTCGATCAGGCCATCGACCAGTTCGTCGATGCGCATTTCGTCGGTCTCGACCTTGGCGGCCATGTCGAGGATGTCGGTGATCGTCGTCGGGCAGGCGGAAATTGCCTGGATCATGTGCTTCAGGCCTTCCTCGATACGCTTGGCGATCTCGATTTCGCCTTCGCGGGTGAGGAGCTCGACCGTACCCATTTCGCGCATGTACATGCGCACCGGGTCGGTCGTCCGGCCGAATTCGGAGTCAACCGTAGACAGGGCCTGCTCGGCTTGCGCTTCAACTTCTTCGTCGTCGGCGGCAACAGCGGCGGTGTCCGACATCAGCAGGTCTTCGGCAGCCGGGGCTTCGTCGAAAACCTGGATGCTCATTTCGCTGAAGGTGGAAATGATCGCCTCGATACTTTCCGCATCGACGACATCATCCGGCAGGTGGTCGTTGATTTCGGCGTAGGTCAGATAGCCGCGTTCCTTGCCCAGCTTGATCAGGGCCTTGAGGCGCATCTTGCGCGCTTCGGCGTCAAGGGGTTCCGGCGTTTCTGCCATCTGGCCCTGCAGCAGCGCCTTTTCGGCGGCCTTTTCCTTGGCCTTGCTGATGCGAGCCTTCGGGGCTTCCTTGACGGGGTCTTTTGCCTTAGCCATGAACACGATCCATAGAATTCGAGAAAACCGTAGATTTTACCACAACTTAGCTACGTCCAGCTTGTTTGCTGAGCAGCTGTATGTAGGTCAGTTTTTCCGCCGCGCTGAGTCCGGCCACGCCGAATTGCTGGGCTTTCGTCTGCAACTCGGCAAAGGCGCGTTTCTGGCCGCCTTCCTGCAGTTTTTCCAGCGTGTCGCGAAATTCCTCGTCGGCCTCATCTTCGTCAAACGGTTGGCCGAGAAGTTCCGAGGCAGCGCTTTCGATCATGCTTTCTTCCGGTTGGCCGCGCAGTTGTTCGCGCAGGCCGGCATAGCTGCTGGCTTCCGGGCTGTTGCTGACAAGCTGGTGCAGAATGAGCAGGGCCGGACGTTCCGGCGTATCCGGCAGGAGGTCGATCTGCAGCTGGCGGGCTAGTTGCGGCTTGTGCAGGACGATGCGCAGCAGGTTGCGGGTCAGCGACGGCGCCGTGCGTTTGGCGCGGGCCGGCGCCGCCGGGGTATAGGAGCGCAGTTCGCACAGGCGCTCGACTTCAACCTGGGCAAAGCCGCTGGCTTCGGCCAGGCGCTTGACCAGTTGCAGGCGCAGCAGCGGCGTCGGCAGCTTGAGAAGAAGCGGCTTGGCTTCGTAGATCAGTTGCGCCTTGCCTTCCGAGCTGGTCAGATCACAGCGTTGCGCCAGTTCGCGCAGCAGGAAGTCGGAAAGCGGCATGGCCTGGGTCACCAGACGGTCGAACTCGGCCTTGCCGTGGGCGCGGATATAGCTGTCCGGGTCGTCTTCCTGGGGCAGGAAGATGAAGCCGAGGCGCTTGTTATCGGCCAGTGCCTCCAGCGAATTTTCCAGGGCGCGCCACGCGGCCTTGCGGCCGGCGTTATCGCCATCGAAGCAGAAGACGATACGGTCGACCTGGCGGAGCAGCTTGGTCACATGGGTTGCCGTCGTGGCCGTGCCGAGGGTGGCGACGGCATTGCCGACGCCGTTCTGCGAGAGGGCGATGACGTCCATGTAGCCTTCGGTGACGATGGCCGTGTCGGTCTCGCGCAGGGCCTGGCGGGCCTGCGGCAGGCCGAACAGTTCGCGGCCTTTCTCGAAGAGCGGGGTTTCCGGCGAGTTCAGGTATTTCGGTTCGCCCTGGTCGATGATGCGGCCGCCAAAGGCGATGATGTCGCCCTTGGGGTTGATGATGGGGATCATCAGGCGGTCGCGGAAACGGTCGTAGCGACGCCCGGCCTCATTCTCGATGACCAGCCCGGCCAGCTTGAGTTCGTCGGCGTTGTAGTCGGGGAAGACTTCCTGCAGGTTTTGCCAGCCGTCCGGCGCGTAACCCATGCCGAAGCGGGCGGCGACTTCGCCGGTAAGGCCGCGTTTCTTGCAATACTCGATGGCGCGCGGCGAGGCCTTGAGCTGATCCTTGTAGTACTGGGCGGCGCGCGCCATGATCTCGATCAGCGTCCGCGTCTGGCCCGGCTTTTCATCCATGAAGCTGCGTCCTTCGCTTTCCGGCACCTGCATGCCGGCGCGGGTGGCCAGATCCTTGACGGCATCGACGAAGCCCAGCCCCTGGTATTCCATGACGAAACTGATCGCCGTGCCGTGCGCTCCGCAGCCGAAGCAGTGGTAGAACTGCTTGGTCGGGCTGACCGTGAAGGACGGTGATTTTTCGTTGTGGAAGGGGCAGCAGGCAGCGTAGTTGGCGCCGGCTTTCTTGAGCGGTACGTAGCCATCCACCAGATCGACGATATCGACCCGGGCCAGCAAATCCTGGATGAAACTGTCCGGGATCATGGTGCGATTCAGCCAGCCAGTGCGGCCTTGACCAGCTTCGATACCTCGGCCATGTCGGCCTTGCCGGCCAGGCGGGGCTTGAGAACGGCCATCAGCTTGCCCATGTCAGCCGGACCCTTGGCGCCGGTTTCGGCAACTGCGGCGGCTACGGCAGCAGCCGTATCGGCAGTGCTCATTTTTTCCGGCAGGTAGGCGGCGAGGACGGCGATTTCGAATTTCTCGGCATCGGCCAGTTCCTGACGGCCGGCAGCTTCATATTGGGTGACGCTGTCCTTGCGCTGCTTGGTCAGTTTTTCGATGATGGCGATCGTCGCGTTGTCATCGAGCTCGACCCGTTCGTCGACTTCCTTCTGCTTGAGGGCGGCGAGGAGCAGGCGAATCGCATTCAGCTTGGCCGTTTCCTTGGCCTTCATGGCCGTTTTCATGTCTTCGGTGATGCGTGCTTTGAGGCTCATGGTCGATGTCTTTAGAAAATCAAAGAAAAAAGCCGCCGGCTGTTGAGGCGGGCGGCTCTTTTGTGCAGCGAAATTTTCTGAATTAGAAAAGTTTCGGCGGCAGGGTCAGGCTACGGAGGCGCTTGTGCTGGCGTTTGACAGCAGCGGCAGCCTTACGCTTGCGTTCGGCGGTGGGCTTTTCGTAAAACTCACGGGCACGCAGCTCGGTCAGCAAACCAGTCTTTTCGACCGTGCGCTTGAAGCGGCGGATAGCAACTTCGAACGGCTCATTTTCCTTGACACGAATGTTCGGCATATAAATCACCCCCTTCCGTTAGGCGCCTGCCAGGTCAAGTAAAAGGCAGTGCGCGCAAAAATTG
>CAIYYE010000457.1 GCA_903930395.1 uncultured beta proteobacterium | reverse complement strand
GCCGCCGTCCGGCCATCCGGGCGAAGACTACAATTGCCGCTGCGAGGCCGTCCCCTACATTCTGGGTGAAACCGAGTTCGCTTTTCACGAATTCACGACGGGGCTTGCGTCCAGCACAGATCGATGGACAGACACCGACTTCGTGAACCATTACTATTTCGGAGGCGGGCGTTCTGTCGATCTCCTGGAGATAGGGCATTTGCGGGAAATCGCGGAACAATATGCGTGGAACGATGGCGCGCAGGGGGCGTTTCGCAGGCTTGCGGATCAGATCGCTGACGCTGCCAGGCGCACTGAGAGCGGCGCATTCTCCTACGATTTTGAGGCCGTCTATGATTTCGGAAGCGTCGAGTTTTCGCATGGCGATGGTGTCGTTCGTGGCGTGTTCATCGGGACGGTCGAGAGTCGAGGTGCGATTCTGCAAGTCCGTGGTGCAACCGAGTTCGAGTTCAGCGACCGTTTCGAGGATCCGCTCGGCCTTGGCATCGAGACAGGCGGGACGCCCTACGCGATTACGGGAAGCTGGGCAGCAACTTTCTCGGCCGAAGTTTTCAGGGACGCTGGCCAAAGCGAATACTCTGCCATGGGTGGCGGATGATGTACGGTCCGATGCTCCCGCAAAGGCTGTCGCCCTGGTTGATTTCAGCAGCAGTTGGTCTGGCCTGCCTTACTGGGCTGCTGGTTTTTCTGGCTGGTGGACGGCAAACCCACGATAGGGTGGTTCTTCCAAATGGGCTGATCATCATACGCGTGGTCAACCCCGCGCAACTAAGCAGTGCCGACTTGTTCGCCAAGGACGGTGCGACACGCCTTGCCCGTGACTTGGAGTTTGTCTGTTTCAATGATCGCTATGTCTGGGTGTACTCATATGACCGTAGCCAGTCCGGACTCTTTGATGCGGTCTTGGACGCTAGGCTGGATGGCTTGACCCATAAAGAAGCATTCGCGGTGAGCGGTCTGGGCGGGAACCGCCAAGCTTGCAACGGCTATTACACCAGCATGGTTGGACCGGGGCTTCTTTACGATGGAAACACATCACCGCACCTCCCGTCGTGCAGTGCACGAAATATTGACAATCCGACACTTCAAGATCGCGGCTGGCTCGATCGTCCCTGTAGTAACGACCGGTGACTGGTTAAATTCATCGCTACTTGATAAAATTCCCGTTTTTTCCCATAGGCTTGTGGCTGTTCCGTGCGACACGACGCCGACGTTGCGACCTTGAAAATCGCCTAACATTCTGAAATTACGTGTCTATTCCGGGCGTCTGGGTGAGCCGCATAACCTGAAGGTCACAGGTTCAAATCCTGTCCCCGCAACCAAAAAATGTCGTGTTATCAGTTACTTGCAAAGCGCCCTCAGGGGCGCTTTTTGCGTTGCAAAATTGCCCGGAAGCACTGCGGAAGCAAGAGGGTGCGAACTCCTTGGTAACAAAGCGAAAACCGAATGGGCCATTGTCGGTTGGCCACTGCTGGCGCGCCGGCTTCTTTCAACGACTGGGTCGGCAATCCCCCCGAAAGTAAGGGGCTGCATAAGTGGAATTCTCTCGGCAAGTTAGTGAGGAGATTCCGAATGAAGACAATGAGATAACTGAGGCGCAAATCATCGCGATCCCGCGGCAGGCCGAAGGCGGTGTGCGACGGCCACTTCAACGGCAGGCAGATTGAATGCCCGTTGCATCAGGGCCTATTTGACGCTCGCAGCGGCGACACTCTTGCAGCCCCGGCACGGGTGAAGTTGCGCATGGTCGAGGCGCGTGTGGTGGCCGGGGTGGTCCAGATTCTTTTTCGTGCTCATCGATTATAGGCCAATCTCGCGGGACGGCGCCGCAAAAGCCGCCCTGGCGCAGGAGTATTCGGCCAAAATCTCGCCGCCGCCTGCGATGTTTTCGGCGTGCAGAATGCCGCGCTCCCAGACCGCAATGCCATCGACAACGATTGTGGGGTCCACAACATTCCAACAGATTTCGCCCGGTGGGTTGGCGCCGCAGGTGTGAAAATGCAAGAGCCGTGGGTTGCCGAAGGCGCTGCCGCTCCATCGTTCGAAACTGTTGCTTGCCGGCCCCATGAATGCACAGCCCGGGTGAATGCCCGCGTGCCAGGAATGTACGAAATCGCGCTCGATCCCGAACATGTCGGACACGGTCTGATAGTGCGCCTTGGCTGAAGCGACCGCGGACCGGCTGCCAGAAAAGCCTTCGATCCGATTGGCCTCGAAGTGGGCGAAGAGCTGGCCGTCATATTGAAGCGCATAGGGATTGTAATATTTCGAGCCCGTGCCGACCAGAAATCCGGGCAAGGCGACCGTT
>CAIYYE010000456.1 GCA_903930395.1 uncultured beta proteobacterium | reverse complement strand
GTTCTTTTTTGGACCGGCTGCAGGAATGGATTGTCAGGGACAGTCTGGTCATCGTCACTCTTCCGTTGGTGAGCTTGGTTGGCCGCTTCTTGCCATCGCACGTTAAGTCCCTGGGCGGACTGGGCGGCCTGGCAATGCTGCTGAAGGTGTTTATCTATGGCTATCGCAACCGCATATCGTCGAGCTGAAGACTGGAGCATGAGGCAGGGCGCAATGTCGGACTGCTGTGGCTGATCGGCAAGCTGGTGCCGGACCACAAGACCCTTGCGGATTTACGGCATGAAAACGGTGCATGCATTTGCAACGTCTCGGAGCAATTCGTCGGACTCTGCCGCCGGATCGGTACGATGATAGGCGATTGCGTGGCCATCGATGATAACAAGTTCAAAGCCTTGAATAACAGCGACAAAAACTTAACCAAAGGCAAGACCGCCAGCCGCATCGCCCATCTCAAGGCCGACCTCGATGGCTGTATCAACGACGTGGTGCATATCGATCGGCGGGAGGAAGGTGAGGCGCGGGCCAAGAAGGGGCACATCTTTCCCGTCGCTATGGCCGCATCCTGCAGGAGCTCGAGCGGCTGAAGGCGATGCAAAAGGACTTGGCCGATGCGCCGGACGGCCAGATTTTCCTGACCGATCCGAGCCCGTGCCATGACAACTAGCGCCCGGCACTGCGGGATCATCGTTCTCACGAAGCAGTTCGGCGTATTGCGCGGGCACCTTGGCATCTTCAGAAAACACCCTGACCCATTTGCCGAGGGTCGAATGCCCAGCCCCCAAATCAGACGCAACCTGACGCCGTGTCAAACTACTGGTTTGCGCGATCCGGACTGCATCCCGCTTGAACGCGTCGCTGTGTGTCACTGCCATTTCCGGTCTCGTTGATGGTGAGTATTGCTCTCAAAAGATCGGAACGAAACCGGTGCAGGTCCAGCCGGAACTGGCAGGCCTTCGAAGCCGAGTTGCACGTCCGGATCCAGGAGATCGTTGCCGAACTGCTGGGCAATCCCACCTTTCGCGCCGGGCAGGAATGGCGCTGGGGCCGCAAGGGCAGCCTGTCGGTCGTGATCGGCGGTGCCAGGGGCGGCATGTGGTTTGACCATGAGGGCGGCGACGGCGGCAGGCTAGTCGATCTGGTGGCGCGCGAGAAAGTGTTCAGCTGGATCGACGGTCCGGACTGGACAGCCGAACGGATCGGGATGGGAACTCGCCACAGCAGTGGGCGAAGCTTCAAGGTTCCCGCCAACAACGTTGAAACGAAGGCTGCCAAAATCGATTTGCGTTCCCAGGCAGATGAAGTTCCCGACAACCAGACCTCGGGCGGAAGCGCCGATCCTGCGGCATTGCGGGCACCCGATCCTCTTCTTCATGACCGCAGGTCAGGTCAGCGATTGGACGGGTGCTGCGGCCCTTCTTGGCAGCTTTCCGGCCGCGGAGTGGTTGCTGACAGACCTGGGCCATGATGCTGATTGGTTCAGAGATGCGTTGAAAGACAACGGGATAAAGCCTTGCATCCCCAACCGGAAG
>CAIYYE010000455.1 GCA_903930395.1 uncultured beta proteobacterium | reverse complement strand
TTCGGCGCCATTCGGACTGGCGACTGAATATGATGCCGGTTGGGTCGGTGCAGCGCAGGCCATCAAGTCCGAAATCAAGACAATCAATATCAATCCCTCCCTGGCCTATCGCGTCAGCGACAAGGTGTCGCTGGGTTTTGGCTTGAATTACCAGACCATAGATGGTGAGCTGACCAAGACCGGGGTGACCCTCAAGGCTGACGATGCCGCCTGGGGATGGAATGCCGGCGCTTTGTTCACGCTTTCACCTGCCATGCGAGTCGGCATCTCGTATCGCTCGGCCATCAAATACACGCTTGAAGGGACGCTCAATGGCGCCCTGCCGGTCAAGGCCGACGTCAAGTTGCCGGACACTTTCATCCTCTCCGTCTGGCAGCAAGTTTCCGATCGTTGGGAGGCGATGGGCGATTTGTCCTACACGCGCTGGAATTCGCTGCAGTCGCTGGACGTTCTCAGAAGCAGCAACAGCACCCTGTTGAGCAGTGAGTCCTTCAAGTATCAAAACGCTTGGCGCTTTGCCTGGGGCGCCGGCTACAAGGCAACCGACAAGGCCAAGCTCAAGTTCGGTATTGCTTTCGACCGCACGCCGGTCCGCGATGAATACCGCTCCGCCCGCGTGCCGGACAACAACCGTCTGTGGCTGTCGCTGGGTGGTCAGTGGAATGCCGGTAGCCACGGCAAGTTCGATCTCGGCTATTCCTACCTTTACGTGCTCGATCCCGTCATTGCCCAGGGCGCACTGCAAGGCAAGTACGACGCCAGCGCCCACATCGTCGGCCTGCAGTATTCGGTGGGTTTCTAAGCTGTCGCGGCCGAGGCCAAATTGCCGGCGCTTGAACTGGGTGGCATGACGCTGGGCTTGCGCGAGGGCGTGATTGCATTGATCACGCTGGTCGCGATCTACATCGTCTTCGTCTTGCTGCGCATGCTTCGCCTGCGTCATCGGGCTCCGCCTGCCGAGCCGGCGCCCCCATTGGCACAGATGGCAGCGCCGCCTCCGGCTTCGGACGAGGCCGACGACAACTGGGCGCAGGCCTCGGAGGAGTTAGCCGATGAAGTCTTGCGCAGTGCTCTGGAGCAGGAAATTGCCCAGATGCGCGACGAGGTCGATGCCATCCGCGGAGAACTCGCCGCCCTGCGTGCCGACATGCAGCAGGAACTGGCCCATCTGCGGGCCAGCCAGACGGTTTCACCCATTTATGGCGATGCGATGCAGTTGGCGGTTTCGGGTTACGATCCGGCGGCGATTGCCGAGCGTTGCGGCATCGCCCGCGCCGAGGCGGATCTGGTCGTGGCGCTGGCCAAGAGTCAGGAGCGTTGAGGGTGGCGATGAACGATAAAACGGAAGTGCCGGAAAGCGAAGCGGGGGCCGGTGAAATTCGCAGCAAGCTGATTGCGCGCCTGGCTGTCGCCGGTGTGCTGGTGGCGCTTCTGCTCGGTGTGCTGGCTTTCTTCGACTACCTGGCGACCGCCCCGGATGATTCGGAAGACGAGGTGTTCACCAAACCGGTTCCGGTGGCGCCGAAAAAAGTGGTATCGCAGCCCGTGACACCGGCTGAAGATCCGGCACCAAGCCCGGCACCGGAAAAGACCGAGGCCCCGGTCGAAGCACCGCCGCCGCCCAGGGTTGAGGCGAAACCGGAGACGCTCGTCGAGGCGCGGCCAAAGCAGTTGTCAGTCACGGTTGTTCCAAAAACGCCGCCGCCAGTGCCCGAAGCGACGACCGCACCGTCCAATATCCTGCCGCCGCAACGCGCCGTCGCTCAACCCGAGCCGACCCCGGCAAAACCGGCAGGCCACGGCGTCGAAGCGCGTCAGGCGCCGGCCGTTTCGCGGCTCTTCTCTGGTTTTCTGTTGCAGGCCGGGGTCTTCGCCAATGTCCAGCGGGCTGAAGAACTGCATGCCCGCCTGACCCTGAGCGGCGTTAAGTCGACCCTCGAAACGCGTGTTCAGGTCGGGCCGTTCAAAACCAGGCAGGAGGCCGAGTCGGCGCAGGCCAAGCTCAAGGAACTGGGTGTCGAGACGATACTGGTTCCACCCAAGGGCAAGAACTGACAGGCGGTTAGTGGAAGCCCGGTGGCCGGGGCAGGCCAAGGCTTTGCCGGATGTCGCGATGCAACTGCCGGGGCGAGGGTAGCGGCGCATCATAGTGGCGACGATCGTCGTAATACCTGCCGCCGCGCTCATCGTAGTAGCGGGGAGCCGAGTTGTAGTAGACCGTTCCGCTCGGCTGTACATAGACCGGCGGAGCCCGATGGTAAGCAACCGGATAGGGTGCTACGGCACAGGCGCCCAGGCTGCCGATCAGAGCGGTAGCGAGGCCAAGGCGGATAATTTTTTGCTTAAGGGTCATTGCGTTTGCATCCGGTGGTTACGTAATCATATAACGCGGACACGCCCCGCCCGGCATACACCGATGCCGGGTCAGGTTGTAACAATTCGTTA
>CAIYYE010000454.1 GCA_903930395.1 uncultured beta proteobacterium | reverse complement strand
GACCAGCCTGCTTCGGCACGAAGTAGTACATGATGCCAAGGAAGCCTGCAGTCAGGAAGAAGCCGACGGCGTTGTGACCATACCACCACTGAATCATCGCATCCTGAACACCGGCATAGGCCGAGTAGGACTTGAGCAGGGTAATCGGCATGGCTGCGCTATTCACCAGATGCAGCAGGGCGACAGTCAGAATCATCGCGCCGAAGAACCAGTTGGCAACGTAGATATGCGACACCTTGCGCTTGGCGATGGTACCGAAGAAGACCAGCGCGTAAGACACCCAGACCAGCGTGATCAGGATATCGATCGGCCATTCCAGTTCGGCGTACTCTTTACCGGAAGTGATACCCAGCGGCAGAGTGATCGCAGCCAGCAGAATGACGACTTGCCATCCCCAGAACGTAAAGGGGACCAGCGGACCGCCCCAAAGACGCGTACAGCAGGTGCGTTGAACGCACCAGTAAGACGTTGCAAACAAGGCGCAGCCACCAAACGCGAAAATAACCGCGTTGGTATGCAACGGACGCAGACGGCCAAAATGCAGGAAGCCAATATTCAGCTCCGGCCAGACCAGCTGCGCAGCAATGATGACACCGACCAGCATGCCAACAATGCCCCAGATGACAGTCATAACGGTAAATTGCCGTACGACCTTATCGTTATATGTGGTTTGCGTTCCAGACATGAACCCACCCTCTCGTAAAAAAAAAACGGAATGCCCACCTCCCTGAACCCAAGGGGACACATAGAAAGCGATGGTATTCTAGTTCAGCCCGAGCGTTTTGACCTAGATCAACCTACCTATTATCTAAGGCCACTAGTCCTAAATATCTACCCGCTCAGGAGCAAGCCCGAAAAGTGGACAAAAAAAGGGTGCGTCGTAACGCACCCCAACCCCAACAGAGAATTGCAGCGAAGCTTTCGCTTCACAATGGGGTCATTCTGCCAAGGCTCAGACCCCCAAGCGTTGACGCAGGTCAAACATTATCCGGTTTCTTCGCCTCCTCGGTTTCAACGGGACGTTTTGACGGATCTTCATCCATCAGGACGCGAAAGCCCGGCCCTTCGAGATCGTCGAACTGGCCGCTGCGCACCGACCACCAGAAAGCGAAGGCGATCGCGAACACCAGGATGACCGACACCGGAATAAGCAGGTATACACTTTCCATCAATCGTTCTCCAGGCGCTGGATGCGCAGCGAATTCAGGACAACCAGCAGGGAACTGGCAGACATGCCTATGCCGGCAATCCATGGGGTTACATAGCCGGCAATCGCCAGCGGCAAGGCTACAAAATTATAGGCAAAGGACCACCATAGATTCTGGCGGATCACATGCAGGGTTTTCCTGGCCCGCCGCAAGCCGTGTCGAAGATGATCCAGATTTTCTGAAAGCAGGATGAAATCGGATTGCGTCCTGGCCAGCTGGGCACCGCCGCCCATGGCCACCGAAACCTGGGCCTGGGCCAGCACCGGCGCATCATTGACGCCATCGCCGAGCATGGCCACGACGGCACCGGCGGCCTGCAAGCCAGTCACGCAGTCATGCTTGCCCTGGGGTGTAACGCCGGCCCGAACATCCGCAATGCCGAGCTTGTCGGCGACGCGACGCGCCACTGCCGGCGCATCCCCGGTCAACAAGATCACCTGTTTCCCTGCCGCACGGAGTTCGGCGATCAGGGCCGCTGACTCCGAACGCAGTTCATCACCAATCCTGAACAGCGCGAGACAAGCCGTTTCATCGGCGAGAACAACCACCGTGTCACCGCTTTCCAGCCAGTCGGCAGCGGCCTCCGGCAAGCTGGCGGCGCTCAGCGCCAGGGCATAGTCAGGACGACCGATGCGGCAACGGATTCCGCCGACCAGCGCCTCGATGCCCTGGCCCGGCTCACTGATCACGGCCGAGGTTTCCGGCAATTGCATCCCGGCCGCTTGGCGCAGCGCGCTTGCCACCGGATGCTCGGAGGCATGCTCGAGGGCGGCCGCCATGGCCAGACAGGCATCGCGGCTCGTCCCTGCGCAGGGAAAAACATCAACAAGGTGCATCCGCCCGGTGGTCAGCGTGCCCGTCTTGTCAAACACAAAATGCGTCGCCCTGGCCAACGTCTCAATCGCATGACCACGCGTCACCAGCAGGCCATCCCGGGCCAGCGCGCCGGCCGACACGGTCAGCGCAATCGGCGTTGCCAGGGAAAGGGCGCAGGGACAAGTCACGACAAGCACCGAAACGGTGATCCACAAGGCTTTCGCGGGATCAACAAAATACCAGCCGACAGCCACGAGAATCGCCACGGCGAGAAGGACGGCGACAAAATAGCTGGCGATACGATCGGCCAGCACAACGATTTTGGGTTTTTCAGCCGCTGCCCGTTCCATCAACTGAATGATGGCGGACAGGCGGGTACCTTCCCCGACCTGTTCGACCTGCACCACGAGCGGACTTTCAGCATTGATCGAGCCGCCTGTCACCGACTCACCGGGCGATTTGGGAACCGGCTTGCTTTCGCCGGTCAGCAAAGCCTCGTTGGCGCAGCTGATGCCTTCGATGACCCGACCATCCGCCGGCACGATATCACCGGCGCGGACCAGGATGTAATCGCCCTGGCGCAGATCGGCAACGACACATTGCTCGGTGTTGCGGTCAGCCGGAAATCCGGACATCTTCTGGGCGAAGGCCGGCAGCAGCCGCGCCAGCGCCTCGGTCACACTGACCGCCTTCTGTCGCGCCGTCATTTCGAGATAGCGGCCACCGAGCAGGAAGAAAATGAACATCGTGACGGAGTCGAAATAGACCTCTCCGTCTTGCGCAAAGGTTGCCCAGCAACTGGCGGCGAAGGCAGCGCCAACACCCAGGGCTACCGGCACATCCATGCCGACCCGACGCAGCTTGATATCGCGCCAGGCATTGCGGAAAAATGGTGCCGAGGAATAGAAGATGACCGGCAGTGTCAGGAACAGGCTGGCCCAGCGCATCAGGCTCTCGATGTCGGGGGTCATGTCGCCGTTGGCGATATAGACCGGGTAGGCATACATCATGACCTGCATCATGCCGAAGCCGGCCACCCACAGACGCCACATCGCTTCGCGTCGTTCCTTGCGGGAAATTTCCTCGTTCTTCGCGGCGTCGTATGGATAGGCGCGATAGCCGATGGCGGCGACCGCAGCGAGGATATCCGAGAGCTTGATGCGGCTCTCGTCCCAGCGGACACGGGCCCGGCGCGTCGT
>CAIYYE010000453.1 GCA_903930395.1 uncultured beta proteobacterium | reverse complement strand
TTTCCTCTGGGAGGGCAAGAACAAGGACGGCAAGACCGTGCGCGGTGAAATGCGCGTGGCCAGCGAGTCCGTCGTTCAAACGACGCTGCGTCGGCAAGGTGTGACCAACGCCAAGGTCAAGAAAGTCCGCTTCAAGACGGGAGGGAAGATCACCGAAAAGGATATCTCCCTGTTTACCCGCCAGTTGGCGACCATGATGAAATCCGGCGTTCCCTTGCTGCAATCCTTCGACATCGTTGGCCGCGGTCACTCGAATCCCGCTGTCGGCAAACTGCTGCTCGACATCAAGTCCGATGTCGAAACCGGCAGTTCGCTATCGCAAGCTTTCCGCAAATTTCCGCTGCAGTTCGATGCCCTCTACTGCAACCTGGTGGCGGCCGGCGAACAGGCCGGTATTCTCGACACCCTGCTGGACCGCCTGGCCACCTACAAGGAAAAGATCCTGGCCATCAAGGGCAAGATCAAGTCAGCCCTTTTTTACCCGATTGCCGTCCTCGTCGTCGCCTTCATCATCACGGCCGTCATCATGATCTTCGTGATCCCGGCCTTCAAGGATGTCTTCAAGTCCTTTGGTGCCGACCTGCCGGCACCGACGCTGTTTGTCATCGCGCTGTCGGACTTCTTTGTGGCGTACTGGTGGGCCATCTTCGGCATTCTCGGCGGCGGCCTCTATGCCTTCCTGGAAAGCTGGAAGCGTTCCGAGAAGATCCAGATGGCCATGGATCGCCTGCTCCTGCGCGTGCCCATTTTTGGCGAGATTGTCCGCAAATCGGTCATTGCGCGCTGGACCAGAACCCTGGCCACCATGTTCGCTGCCGGCGTACCGCTCGTCGAGTCGCTGGAATCGGTCGGCGGCGCCGCCGGCAACCACGTCTACAAAGTGGCCACCCGGCAGATCCAGAGCGAAGTATCGACCGGCATCAATCTGACCACCGCCATGCAGAACACCAACATCTTCCCCAACATGGTGATCCAGATGGTCTCCATCGGCGAAGAATCTGGCGCGCTTGACTCCATGCTGTCCAAGGTTGCCGACTTTTTCGAACAGGAAGTCGACGATGCCGTCGATGCCATGTCCAGCCTCATGGAACCGATCATCATGGTCGTCCTCGGCACACTGATTGGCGGCATGGTGGTGGCGATGTACCTGCCCATCTTCAAGATCGGAGCTGTCGTTTGATGCTTCCGGAAACACTGGGCGGCCTGGCGGCCGCCGCCGGGGTGCTCGGCCTTTGCGTCGGCAGCTTTCTGAATGTGGTCATTCACCGCCTGCCCAAAATGATGGAGCAGGAATGGCATGGGCAATGCGCCGAACTGCGGGGCGAAACCCTGCCGCCAGCAGCCGAGCCCCTGTCACTGGCCAAGCCGCGCTCACGCTGCCCGGATTGTGGCCACCAGATCACTGCCATCGAGAATATCCCGCTCATCAGCTACCTGTTGATACTCCGGGGCAAGTGCTCGGGATGCAAGGCCCCCATTTCGCCGCGCTATCCGATCATCGAAGCCCTGACCGGCCTGCTCTCCGCCTATGTCGCCTGGCATTTCGGGCCCACCCTGCAAGCCGTGGGCGCCCTTGCCCTGATCTGGTCGCTCATCGCGCTCGCCGCCATCGACCTCGACACCCAGCTGCTGCCCGACACGATCACCCTGCCCCTGCTCTGGCTCGGCCTCGGCTTCAACCTGTGGGCGACCTACACCGACCTTTCCTCGGCTGTCGTTGGCGCCATGCTCGGCTATCTGGCCCTGTGGAGCGTGTTCTGGCTGTTCAAGCTGGCCACCGGCAAAGAGGGCATGGGCTACGGCGACTTCAAACTCCTTGCCGCGCTTGGCGCCTGGCTGGGCTGGTCCATGCTGCCCGCCATCATCCTGCTTTCATCGGTCGTTGGCGCCGCCGTCGGCATCACCCTGATCGTTGCCGCCCGTCACGGACGCAACGTCCCCATTCCTTTCGGCCCCTACCTCGCCGCAGCAGGCGGCATCGCACTTTTCTGGGGCGAATCGATCACGCGCAGCTATCTGGGATTGATCGGTTGAAAACGGCGGCCTTCGCCCCGATATAGAGAACTCCTACTCTCGGTTATAATTCAAGGTTTTGGAGGACTCCCATGCCGATTTACGAATATCGCTGTGACTCCTGCGGCTTCCAGAAAGAACATCTGCAAAAGATGAGCGATCCAGTGCTCACGACTTGCCCGGAATGCAGCAAGGAAAGTTACAGCAAACTACTTTCTGCTGCCGGCTTTCAACTCAAGGGCAGCGGCTGGTACGCCACCGACTTCAAGGGCGGCAGCAAAAAAGCTGATGCAGCGCCTCCTTGCCAAACCGGAGAAGGAAGCTGTTCATCGTGCGTGGCCAATTGATCAAACGCTACTTCATCACGGGCCTGCTGATCTGGGTCCCACTGGTCATCACCGGCTGGGTACTCTCGATGATCATCAGCACGCTTGATCAATCCCTGCGCCTGCTCCCCTCGGGCATGCATCCGCAAAGTCTGGTGGGCTTTGCCATCCCCGGTGCCGGGGCGGTCCTGACACTGGCGATGATCCTGCTCACCGGCCTGCTGGCGACCAATTTCATCGGCCAGAAGCTGGTCATCTGGTCGGAGAAAGTGCTCGCCCGGATTCCCGTCGTCAATTCGGTCTACCACAGCGTCAAGCAGGTTTCGGACACCCTGTTCTCACCGAACGGCAACGCGTTCCGCAAGGCGCTACTGATTCGCTACCCGCACCAGGGAAGCTGGACCATCGCCTTCCAGACCGGGAGTCCCGGCGGCGATATCGTCAATCATCTCGATGGCGAATATGTCAGCGTCTACGTGCCAACCACGCCCAACCCAACTTCAGGATTTTTCCTGATGCTCCCGGCCAAAGATGTCATCGAACTTGAGATGACGGTCGACGAAGCCCTCAAATACATCATCTCGATGGGCGTCGTGGCACCTGCGCCACACACCCGCGTCATCACCAACACCTGAATCAACCGGAAAGCTTCATGCGTACCCATTATTGCGGACAACTCAATGCCGCCCTCGACGGGCAAATCGTCACCTTGTGCGGCTGGGCCCATCGTCGGCGCGACCACGGCGGCGTCATCTTCATCGACCTGCGTGACCGCGAAGGTCTGGCCCAGGTCGTTTGCGACCCGGATCGTGCCGCCACCTTCGCCATTGCCGAATCGGTGCGCAACGAGTTCTGCCTGAAGATCACCGGCAAGGTTCGTCCGCGCCCGGCCGGCACGACC
>CAIYYE010000452.1 GCA_903930395.1 uncultured beta proteobacterium | reverse complement strand
GCATCGCCGCAACCGGTCGGATCAAGGATTTGATCGGCTTGAACGCAGGGGATGTCGTGACGCACGCCATCGGCGTAGATTTCCGACCCCTCGCCACCGCGCGTCACGATCAGCGCCTTGAGGCTGACAGCTAGCTGTTCGAGGCTGCGCCCGGTGCGGTCGCAAAGAAGCTTGGCTTCATAGTCATTGAAGCAGGCGTAATCGGCGAGCTCGATGAAATCGAGCAGTTCATCGCCGGTGAACATCGGCAGCCCCTGACCCGGATCGAAAATGAAGGGGACTTTCGCAGCAGCGAAGTCGCGGGCGTGCTGCATCATGCCCTCGCGGCCATCCGGGGCGACGATGCCAAGCTTGGCATTGGCGCTCTCGACCTTGTTCAAATGCGAAAAGCCCATCGCCCCCGGGTGGAAGGCGGTGATCTGGTTGTCATCAAGGTCAGTCGTGATGAAAGCCTGCGCCGTGAAGCTGCCGGCGACCTGACGGATATGGGTGCGCGCCAGCCCGAGTTTGTCGAGACGAGCGAGGTAGGGTGCAGCATCGTCGCCCACCGTCGCCATGATCATCGGATCGCCGCCCAGCAGCATGAGGTTATAGGCAATGTTGCCAGCACAGCCGCCGAACTCACGGCGCATCTCGGGAACCAGGAAGGCCACGTTGAGGATGTGGATCTGCTCGGGCAGGATGTGGTTCTTGAAACGGTCCGGAAAGACCATGATGTTGTCGAAGGCCAGGGAACCGCAGATCAGTGTTGTCATGGGAAATCAGGGATAGAAGATGTAAAGGCGATAGCCGGAGGCACCGATATTTTTAGCCTCGATCGACAGCTTGACGGCGAGGTCGCCATTGGCCGGGAAGGCATCGGCAGTCGTTCCGGGAGGCAGGTAATCGGCCGCGAACATGACGCGTCGCGAAACCACGCTGTCGTTGATGTCGGTCAGGCTCAATTCGAGCGCCGGCCAGGCCTGGGCGTGAGGCGCACGGTTTTTCAAAGTGGCTTGCAGGACGAACAGGCCGCGCGTGTTTTCGGACTGCAGGTCGGAGGTTTCAATCGACACCAGCGACGCGTCTCGCGGCAGGGGAATATCCACGGCGACCAGTTCATAGAGCCCGGCCATTCCCGGAAAACGCAGGACGATGTCGGTCCGGAAGTGATAAAGCAACTGGCCCAGCAGCGCAATCGACAGCAATAAGGCGACGAGCACGAAAGGCCAGGCAGCCCGGTGATGCGGATTGCCGTCGAAGTCACCCTGTCCGTCACTGGCCAGCGTTCCCGCCGACCAGCGGTTGAACGATGCCGTCTCGCCGAATTCACGCGCCGCCACCAGCCCAGCCTGTCGCGCCGCCTGCGTCGATTCCTCCGGGGATTCAAGGAGCGGCTCCTCGAGCGGGGCCTGGATCATGACGGTCTCAGTGTCTATCGGCAGTTCGTCCGACTCTGCAGTGACCGACCAGCTGTCTTCCGGCGGGCTCTCGTCAGTTTCTGCTGCTTCTTCAGCTTCGATTTCGACAGCCGGCTCGGCCGGCAGCGGTTCGTCCAGCGATTCCGCTGCACCTTCATCCGGCGCCACGTCAACATCAGCGTCCGCCACCGGCGCCGGCGCCAGCGCTTCG
>CAIYYE010000451.1 GCA_903930395.1 uncultured beta proteobacterium | reverse complement strand
GGCCGACACTTCGCCGATTTCGTCGAGGAAGAGGGTGCCGCCATGCGCCTGCTCGAAGCGCCCCTTGCGCGACTCGACGGCACCGGTGAAGGCGCCGCGCTCATGGCCGAAGAGTTCCGATTCGAGCAGGGTTTCGGGCAGCGCCGCGCAGTTGAGCTTGACCAGCGCATTGCGGGCGCGCGGCGAGTTGTAGTGGATGGCGTTGGCGATCAGTTCCTTGCCGGTGCCGGTTTCGCCGCGAATGAGTACGGTGGTGTTCCACTTGGCGACCATGCGCGCCTGGTCGAATACCCGACGCATGACGGCCGAGCGCCCGACCATGCTGTCGAAGCCGAACTGGTGGCGGACGGTGCGCCGCAGCAGGTCGCGTTCCTCAAGCAGCGAGGATTTTTCCTGGGCCACCGCCATCGACAGGCTGAGGCTCTGGCCGATCAGGTTGGAGACCATCTCGACGAACTGGGCGCGCTCCTCGAGCAGGCCGTCTTCCGGCGCTTCGGGCTGGACGGCGAGGACGCCCTTGAGGTTGCCGCCGACCTTGATGGGCACGGCAATGAAGGGCAGGTCGGGCTGATAGACGCCGTTACGGTTGAGGAAATGCGGATCGTCAGCACCGTGGGCCAGCTTGATGGTGCGCGCCTTTTCGAGGACCAGCCCGATGATGCCTTCGCCCGGACCGTACTGGTTATCGTCGAGGATCGGGCCTTCCGGCGTATAGATGGTGTGGATGTTGAGCTTGCCGCTTTCCGGGTCGAGCACACTGATCAGGCCGCGGGCCAGGCCGGCTTCGTCGTGCAGGACGCGCAGGACATCGCGCAGGGTTTCGTTGAAATCGAGCGAACGGCTGAGCACCCGGCTGACGGCGTAGAGCGCGGCCAGCAACTGGATGTTCAGCTCGTGCGTTCGGCAGAAGCCGCCGGGCGGCGGGCATTCATCGCTGAGGGAGTGGATGGTGTGTTCGTGCATGCTGTTCTCGTTGTTTTTCTCAGATCGGGTCGCCGTCTACGCGGAACTCGACAATCGCCGTACAACCGCCGCTCGGGCTTTCTTCGAGGTCGATGATGCCGCCGTGGTCGGCCACCACCTGCTGGACGCGCGAGAGGCCGGTGCCGATGTGCTTGCCGCCGCCGCCCTTGGCCGTAAAGAAGGGCTCAAACGCCTTGTGCCGCCATTCGTGCGGGATGCCGGGGCCGCTGTCGATGACGGCGACGACGATGCAGTCGCCGGTCAGCGCACTGGTCAGCGTCAGTTCGCGCCGCTTCCAGCCCTTGATGTTCATCGCCTCGATGGCGTTGTCGACCAGCGCCTTGAAGAGCATGCGCAACTGCAGCGGGCGACCGTGCATGGCCGGCAGCGTCGAGGCCGGTTGCCAGTCCACGGTAATGCCGGCGGCGAGCAGGCGCGAGGTGCTGACTTCCAGCACGTCGCGCAGGATCTCGTTCATGTTCACGCTGACGACGATCTCGTGCGGACCTTGCGGGATAACCTGACGCAGCGTTTCGAGGTGATCGCGGCTGCCGCTCAGCGCTTCCTGCAGCATGGCGGCACTGGCCGGGTCGCGGCGCTGGAGGACCGAGATGGCCGACGACATGACGTTCATCGGCTCTTCGAGACGGAAAATCGCCGCTGACAAGCCTTCGCGGATCGCTGCCGTGCGCTCTTCCTCGGCCAGCACGGCCTGCAGGGCCGAGGCACGGGCGCGCTCCTGCTCGTCGCGCAGGTTGGTGATGTCGGTCATGACAACGAGCAGGCCGGGTTGGCCATCGGCGCAGAAATAGCTGTCGGCACAGTCGCTGTGCATGTCGATGATCGACGAGGTGACCGAAAGCCAGCGCGGACGTCCGGCCGCCCGGTCGATACGGGCCTCGCGCTGGTTGAGCAGGCATTCCTGCGGGTGGCTGGCCAGGGTGTCACGCCAGTGCGGCAGCAGGCCGTCGAGGACGCTGTGGGCCGGCTCCTTGAGGCGCAGGTCGGTGACCAGCTTCTTGTACTCCTGGTTGTCGAGAATCACCCGGCCGCTCGGGTCGAGCAGGGCAAAAGCCATCGGGGCTGCATCGACGACCGATTCAATGAGGTGTTTCTGGTTGCGGACGACGCGCTCGAGGCGGTGCATCTCGGTAATGTCGCGATGCATGCCGACAAAATGGGTGGTCTTGCCCGTGGCATCGACGACCGGGGAAATGCTCAGTTCGGCCAGGTAAAGCACACCATCCTTGCGCTTGTTGAGCAGCTTTCCGGCCCACGGCTTCTGTGCCGAGAGGTTGGTCCACATGCCCTTGTAAAGTTCGGGCGGCGTGGTGTGGTTGGACAGTGTCCCTTCGTTCTTGCCGACTATCTCGTCCTTGCTGTAGCCGGTGACGCGCGTGAAGGCTTCGTTGGCAAACAGGATGTTGGCCTTTGCATCGGTGATCGAAATGGCCAGATCAGCCTGGTCGACGGCCTGTCGATAAGCTTCCGGTGGCAATTCGGTTTCCGGCGCCATGGTGGCGTGGGCTTGGGCAAACGGTGTGGCCGACATGAATGAGCTCCTCTGACTTTTGTTTTGACAAGTCTTAGCAGGTTTCATGCCGCACTGCAGCAATGCGGCGAAATGCACCTTGTAGCGATGATTCGGAGCAAATGCGACGAATTCGATGTTGCGTTTGCGACATTTATTCCCTGGTTTTGGCCCTGTTTTGGTGCGTTCGCGCCAGCAAGCCGCATCAGCGTGGGGTTTTGTCGCTCTCCTGTGGATTGGCACGGCTTATGCAGTGAAGCCCGTGAAAAAACCGGAATCACGACACCATGAGCGAATTCTTCCTGCTGCTGCTTTCCACTGCGCTGGTCAACAACGTGGTGCTGATCAAGTTCCTCGGACTGTGCCCGGTCATGGGCGTCTCGAAGAGCGTGGACAGCGCGCTGGGCATGGGCCTGGCGACGACTTTCGTCATCACGCTGGCGGCCGCTGCCTCTTGGATGCTCGACAACTGGCTGTTGCAGCCCCTCGGGCTCGGCTACCTGCGCATCCTGACCTTCATCCTGGTCATTGCGGCCGTCGTGCAATTCACCGAGATGTTCATCAAGAAATCCAGCCCCGGTCTTTACCAGTCGCTCGGCATCTACCTGCCGCTCATCACGACCAACTGCGCTGTGCTCGGCGTGGCGCTGCTCAACGTTGATCAGAAATTCAACCTGTTCAAGAGCATGCTTTACGGCTTCGGCTCGGCGCTCGGTTTCACCATCGTCCTGCTCATCTTCGCCGGCCTGCGCGAACGCATCGCGCTGGCCCGTGTCCCGGTCGCCTTCGCCGGCGCCCCGATTTCCTTTGTCACCATCAGTTTGCTCGCGCTGGCCTTCATGGGCTTCTCGGGCATGAACGTCTAAGGGAGAGCACGTCCAATGATCGCTGCCATCATCAGCCTGACCCTGCTTGGTGCCGCACTCGGCATCATCCTCGGCATCGCCAACAAATTCCTGCAGGTCGAAGGCAATCCAGTGGTCGACGAGCTGATCGCCATGATGCCCGGCTCGAACTGCGGCCAATGTGGATTCCCCGGTTGTTCGGGGGCGGCGACGGCGATTGTCGATGGTTCGGCCGCGCCGACCTGCTGCCCGCCGGGCGGCAAGGCTCTGGCCACGGCCATTGCCGCCAAGCTCGGGCTGACGGTTGATCTCTCGGCGATGTCCGATGAAGGGCCGAAGATCGCCGTGGTGTCCGAAGAGTTGTGCATCGGCTGCTGCCGCTGCAGCAAGGTCTGCCCGACGGATGCCATCCTCGGCGCCGCCAAGCAGATACACAACGTTTTCCGCGAAGCCTGTACCGGCTGCTCAAGCTGTATCGAAAAATGCCCGACCGAGGCGCTGGCCATGCGGCCCGTGCCGGTCACCCTGCAACACTGGGTGATGCCCAAACCCTTGGCAGCGTGAGATCGACATGGGATTCATGAACCTCTTCAAGCACTTCCTCGGCAACCAGATTCTGGGTAACAGCTGGGGGGTGCATCCGGATGACCACAAGCGGCCGGCGGCTGATGCGGCGGTACGCAAACTGCCGATTCCGCCACGGCTGCATCTGATGCTCTCACAGCATGTCGGTGCGCCATCGCGGCCTGTCGTGCTGGTCGGTCAGCAGGTGAAGAAAGGCGAACTGATTGCCGCCGCCCAGGGCAATATCTCGGCGCCGCTGCATGCATCGACGTCCGGGGTGATCAGCGCCATTGGCGAAATCACCGCCCCGCATGCCTCGGGTCTGACGGGAATGGCTATCTCGATCGATGCCGATGGTGAAGACGCCTGGATTGAAACCGTCGTACCGGCCGATCCCTTCGCGCTGTCGGCCGATGAAATCGCCAAGCGGGTTGCTGCAGCCGGCGTGGTCGGTCTGGGCGGCGCGACCTTTCCGTCGTCGGTCAAGCTCAATCTCGGCCGGCGCTCCAATATCGACACGCTGATCATGAACGGTAGCGAGTGCGAACCTTATCTTTCCTGCGACGATCGCCTGATGCGCGACAAGGCAGCCAGCATCGTCGCCGGTATTCGTCTGATGCTGATCTCGACCGGGGCGAAATGTGCCAAGGTCGGTATCGAGGACAACAAGCCGGAAGCGATTGAAGCGATGCGCGAGGCGGCCGCCGGTTTCCCGGAAATCGGCATATTTCCGGTGCCGGCGCGCTACCCGATGGGTTCGGACCGCCAGTTGATCGTCGAGTTGACCGGTCGCGAAGTGCCGTCCGATGCGCGCGCTGCCGATGTCGGCGTGATCGTTCATAACGTCGGTACGGCCTACGCGGTGCAGCAGGCCGTCTGCCTGGGCCGGCCACTGGTGACCCGGCTGATGACGCTCAACGGTGGTGCCGTGGCCGAGCCGGGCAACTACGAAGTGCCGCTCGGTACACTGGTCAGCGACCTGGTTGCCTTTGCCGGCGGCACGCGCAGCGAGCCGGCCAAGCTGGTCATGGGTGGCCCGATGATGGGCACCATCCTGCCGCATACGCGGGTGCCGGTGATCAAGGGGACAAGCGGCATTCTGTTACTTGATGCGGCCGAGGTGGCCGAATCCGAGCCGGATGCGTGCATCCGCTGCGGCTCCTGCGTCAAGGCCTGTCCGATGGGGCTGCTTCCCCTCGAGATGAGTGCCCACATCCGCAATGACGACATGGATGGCGCGGTCGACCTCGGACTGTCCGACTGCATTGCCTGTGGTTGCTGCGCCTACGTCTGTCCTTCGCATATCCCGCTGGTCCAGTATTTCTATCACGCCAAGGGTGATCTTTACGCCCGTGAGCGGGGCAAGCTGCGCACCGAAGCGACCAAAAAACTGGCCTTGCAACGTCAGGATCGCCTGGCCCGCGAGGCCCGCGAAAAAGCCGAGGTCGCCGCCAAACGCAAGGCCGAGCGGGAAGCCGCCGCAGCAGCCAAGGCTGCCGCCGAGGCTGCGGCCAAGGAAAAACAGGGAGAATCCGCATGACTATCGCCAGCCTGACGGCGCCCCCGATTGCTTCGCCACATGCCCACGGCGGCAATACCGTCAGCCGCACGATGTTCCGCGTGCAGATGGCGCTGGTACCTGCCACGCTGTTTGGTTTCTGGCTCTATGGGTGGCCATCGGTCTTCATGTGGATGCTGACCATGCTTTCCTGCCTGGGCTTTGAAGCACTGTCGCTGAAGTTGATGGGACGGACACGGATCAAGGCGACCTTGTTGGACGGCTCCGCCTTGCTCACTGCCTGGTTGCTGGCCCTGACCTTGCCGCCATGGGCGCCATGGTGGGTGGCGGTGGTCGGCGGCTTCATCGCCATCGTGATCGGCAAGCAGGTTTTTGGCGGGGTCGGGCAAAACGTCTTCAATCCGGCCATGGTGGCGCGGGTCGCGTTGCTGGTTTCATTCCCGTTGCCGCTGACCCAATGGGTGATGCCCTTGCCGATGACCTCCATCGCAGCGCCTGACTTCGTGCAGGGCCTGCGCATTTTCCTGACCAGCCTGCCGATGCCGGATGCCATGGCAAGTGCCTCATTGCTCGGCTACACCAAGACTGAAATGTCGCGTGGGATCGACTTGCTCCAGTCGCTGGGTGGCGACCATGGTGCCTTGATCTCCTGGTTGGGCGCACGTTCGGGCAGCTTTGGCGAATCGGCCTCGTTGCTCATCCTGGGCGGCGGTATCTACATGCTGATCGCCGGCATCATTACCTGGCACACCCCGGTGGCCGTACTCGCCGGGCTGGCCATTCCGGCGGCTATCGGTCATGCCGTCGATCCGGCCCATTACCTGAGTGCCTCGACGCACCTGCTGTCAGGCGCCGCCATGCTCGGTGCCTTCTTCATTGCAACCGATTACGTGACCTCGCCGAATACCTGGGCAGGGCAGCTGGTCTTTGGTCTGGGCATAGGCTTCCTGACCTGGGTTATCCGAAGTTTTGGTGGTTATCCCGAGGGGATGGCCTTTGCCGTCCTGCTCATGAATGCGCTGACGCCGGTGATCGACCGCTTCGTCAAGCCGCGCATCCTCGGCCGGGATCGCAAGGGCAAGCCGCTGAGCATTCCCGAGAAGGAAGCCTGAGATGAATTTTGAATCATTCCGCGAGAAGCTGGGTTACCAGCCAGTGCTGCTCGGCATCTTCGCCCTGTTTGCCAGTGGTGCTCTGGCTTGGGTGTCCAATGCGACCGGCCCGGCCATCGCTGCCGCCGAAGCCAAGGATTTGCGTGACTCGCTTTCTGAGGTGCTGCCGGATGGGATGGCCGACAACGATTTCCTCAAGGATACGGTCGAACTCGAAAACAACGGTAAAACCATCATCATCTACCGGGCTCGGCAGGGCGGGGTCGTCAAGGCAGCGTTGTTCAAGGTAGTCGAGCGAGGTTATGCCGCCGATATCCAGGTACTGATGGC
>CAIYYE010000450.1 GCA_903930395.1 uncultured beta proteobacterium | reverse complement strand
GGGGTCATCGGCAAGAACGCCGAAGGCAAGCCGACCGGCTGGGCCGGCGTCGATCCCTTCTTCCTCAACATGAAGGATGACCCGGACGTGTACGTCATCGGCGATGCGGTCGGGGTCGTATCACCGCAGTTCAATTTCTACCCGAAGGCCGGCCACGTTGCCAACGCCCACGCCAAAATTGTCGCCAAATACATCAGCGAGCGCGTCAAGGGCCGCGAGCCCAAGTACGCGCTGCCCGACAACCTCTGCTTCATGATGGTCAACACCAAACCGCGCGAGGATGTCGCCGTGCGCTTCAAGTACTACGTCAACGACAAGGGCATCATCATCCAGGATCAGGACGACGACAACCTGCGCCGCGACGATCTGGTGACCGAAGATTTCGCCTGGGCCGGGCGTATGTACGAGGACATGTTCGGTTGAACTGTGCGCCATCGACACGCCTGCGAGTCGGGCGTGTCGATGGGTAGTTTCACGTGAAACCGCTGCCCCCAAAGCCAGTCCCCCTCTTCTGTAACATGTTTCAGGGGCGATTCCGGTTTGGCAAAAAAGGCGTACCATGAAGCTGACGTTGATTCTGCAAATATAGAATCTATGTTGATGTTTTCATTGTTCACACTTTTGTCTGGGTGATCTCTCTTGCGTATCCCGGTTTTCCGCAAGTTTCTGGATGTTGTCGTCGTCCTCTCGGTCCTCTCCTATGGTGTGCCGGCATGGACGCAGACGGCGCCCGATGCCGGCATGCTCCAGCAGCAGATCGAACGCGAACGCCGGGCACCCGTGCCACCGCGCACTCTGGCGCCAACAATCGTCGAACCGGTTGAAATGGTGCAGAAGGACGGTATCGTCATCACCGTCAAAAAATTTCGCTTTGCCGGCAACACCTTGCTCAGCGCTGCCCGGATCGAGCCGGCGCTGGCCGATTACCTGAATCGACCGCTCGATTATTCCCAATTGCAGGAAGTCGCTGCCATCGTCGCCAGTGTCTATCGCGAGGCCGGCTGGATCGTCCGGGCTTACCTGCCCGTTCAGGATGTGACTGACGGCATTGTCACCATCCAGATTGTCGAGGCGGTATTTGGCGGTGTTCAGCTCAAGGGGGCGCCGCCATCGCGTGTCTCCATTGAACAGGTCCTCAGGATCATCGAAGCCCAGCAGCCGCTGGGTCAGCCCTTGCACGCGGCTGCGGTCGACCGCGCCTTGCTGCTGGCCGATGACCTGACCGGCGTTGTGGTCGCCGGGGGCTTGCGCGAAGGCGACAAGGAACGCGCCACGCAAATGGATATCAAGGCGGTAGACGAACCGCTGGTGATCGGCGAGCTATCCCTGGCCAACACCGGCTCCCGGTCTACGGGTGCGGAGCAGTTCGTGGCCAATTTCAACATCAACAGTCCGCTTGGTCTGGCCGAGCTGGTTTCCTCAACGCTCGTGCTCAGTACCGGCAGCGAATACCTGCGGCTGGGCGCCCTGTTGCCGGTGGGGAGCGATGGCTGGAAAGTCGGCGGCAGCATTTCCCACCTTGATTACCGGCTGATCACGGCCGAGTTCAAGCCACTGAATGCCAGGGGCAGTTCCGATACCGGCGGGCTGGAAGCCTCTTATCCGATTGTCCGTTCGCGCCTGAGCAATCTCTATTTCACGGCCAATCTGGATCGCAAGCAGTTCGACAATGAATCCAGCGGCGCCGTCACCACGCGCTACACGGCAGAGACGGCGACCCTGGGTCTGAATGGCAATTTCAACGACAGTCTGGGCGGTGGCGGAGCGAATGCGGCCAGCCTGGCCTGGGTCAATGGTCGGCTTGATCTGGGCGGATCCCCCAACCAGGCGCTCGATGCCGTGACGACAAAGACCGCCGGCAGCTTTGCCAAATGGCGTTACACCCTGAGCCGGCAGCAGGTCATTACCGACAAACTCGCCTTGTATGCCGCCTATTCCGGCCAGATTGCCAGCAAGAACCTCGACTCGTCCGAACGTTTCTATCTCGGCGGTTCTGGCGGTATCCGCGCCTATCCGAGCAGCGAAGGCGGTGGCTCGGAAGGCGAGATGTTCAATCTGGAATTGCGCTGGAAATTGCCGCAGGGCTTCAATCTGACCGGGTTTTACGATGTCGGTCAGGTCAGGGTCAATCGCAACAATGATTTTGTCGGTGCTGCGGCCGTGAACAAGATCAGCCTGCAAGGTGCCGGTCTGGCGCTCGGCTGGCAAACGAAGGGTGGGCTGGCCTTCAAGT
>CAIYYE010000449.1 GCA_903930395.1 uncultured beta proteobacterium | reverse complement strand
CGACATGGTCGAGGATGCCTCGCTGGGCTTGGTCGAGGACATCAAGAAAAAGCTGGGAAGAAGCTGATCCAGCCTGGGCCAGAAAAGAAGAAGGGGCACCCGCGGGTGCCCCTTCTTTATTGGGATCGAATGGTCCTTATTTGCCGGTCTCGACCATGATCAGCGGTTCGCTTTCGGCAGCGTCGGAGACGGCCTTCTGCTTGCGCGGACGACCGAGCTTGACCGGTGGTTCGGCGGGTGCCATGGCAACCGGAGCGGCCGTGGTCTGCACCATCACCAGCCCGCTCTCGGCCAGCGCGGTATCGATATCGACCGGTGCGGCAGGCTGAACTGGAGCATTTTCGGTTTTTGGCAAAATTTCTGCTTCGACCGTAGCATTTTGTTCAACCACGGGTTCTGGCGCGGCAAGTTCAACGACTGGGGCTGATTCGACAGCCACGGGGGCCGGTTCGATAGCCACCGGAGCCGGTTCTTGGGCCGGCTCGACAACCGGCGCGATCGTTTCTTGCGGGGCAACCGGTTCGGTCACGACAACCGGTTCAAGTGCAGCCGGAATCACGACGACGACAGGCTCCTGCGCAATAGCGGTTTCGACTGGGACGTCCTCTGCAGCGATGGTTTCGGCAACCGGCGCGACGATGGCGTTTTCAGCCTCGTTGCGACGTTCGCCACGACCACGACCGCCACGACGACCACGACGACGGCCGCCTTGCTCTTCGCTACCCTGGGTTTCAGGGGTGTCGCCGGCCTGTTGGGGCGCGGTGCTCAGATCGGATGCCTGTGCCTGAACCAGCTTGTTTTCAACGGCTTCCGGTTGCTGGCGTTCGCGACGCTCCTTGCGTTCGCCACGCGGACGACGCTCCTGGCGCTCGCCGTTGCCTGCCGCCGCCTCTTCAGCCGGAGCCTTTTCGGCGTTACGCTCGTTGCGGTTGCCACGATCCTTATTGCGCTCGCCTCGCTCTTCGTCGCGCTTGTTGCCATTGCGACCGCCACGACGGCCATCGCCACGGTCTCGACGACCTTCACCACGGCCTTCGCGGGGCTTCTTGGCAGGCGTTGCCTCGACAACCGGTTCCACCGGCTTGGCCGGGGTGCGGAACCACGAGAATATCTTGGAGAACAGGCCGCCTTCCGGTTGAACGGCTACCGGAGCGGCAACAGCCTCTTCGACCTTTTCCGGAAGATTCGGTGCCGGCTGGTCCGGCGAGATGCCCTTGATGGCAGCTTCCTGGCGCGGTTTGGCGGCTTCCATCTGTGTCGCCTGCTTGATGGCCTCCTCGAGCGGCATGTCGACCATCTTGTAGGACGGCTCGCGGAGGTCGTCCTGGTTCAGGTCGTCGTGACGCAGACGGGTAATCGTGTGGGCCGGCGTTTCGAGATGCACGTTCGGGATCAGTAGGATGGTTACCTTGTGGCGCAACTCGATGGCCTGGATGTCCGGACGCTTTTCGTTGAGCAGGAAGGTGGCGACATCGACCGGAACCTGGACATGCACGGCACCGGTGTTTTCCTTCATGGCTTCCTCTTCGAGGATGCGCAGAATGTGCAGCGCGGCGGACTCGGTGGACCGGATGTGGCCGGTACCGGTACAGCGTGGGCAGGGGATGTAGCTGGTTTCGGCCAGGGCCGGACGCAGGCGCTGGCGTGACAGTTCCATCAGGCCGAAGCGACTGATCTTGCCCATCTGGACACGGGCACGGTCGAAACGCAGTGCATCGCGCAGGCGGTTCTCGACTTCGCGCTGGTTCTTGGTGTTTTCCATGTCGATGAAGTCGATCACGATCAGACCACCCAAGTCGCGCAGGCGCAACTGGCGGGCCAGTTCGTCGGCGGCTTCCTGGTTGGTCTTGAGCGCGGTTTCCTCGATGTCGGAACCCTTGGTCGAGCGACCCGAGTTCACGTCGACAGCGACCAGCGCTTCGGTGTGATCGATGACGATGGCGCCACCGGACGGCAGGTTAACCTGACGTGCAAAGGCGGTTTCAATCTGGTGTTCGATCTGGAAGCGCGAGAAGAGCGGCACGTCGTCGCGGTAGCGTTTGACGCGATTGACGTTGCCCGGCATGACCGTGCCCATGAAGGCGCGGGCCTGCTCGTAGACTTCGTCGGTATCGATGAGGATTTCACCGATGTCGGGCTGGAAGTAATCGCGGATGGCGCGAATGACCAGGCTGCCTTCGAGATAGATCAGGAAAGCGCCGGTCTGCTGCTGGGCGGCGCCATCGATGGCGGTCCACAATTGCAGCAGGTAGTTTAGGTCCCACTGCAGTTCTTCAGCCTGACGGCCGATGGCTGCGGTACGGGCGATCAGGCTCATGCCGTTGGGCACTTCGAGTTGATCCATGACATCGCGCAGCTCGGCGCGTTCGTCACCGTCGACGCGGCGGGAAACGCCACCGCCACGCGGATTGTTCGGCATCAGAACGAGGTAGCGGCCGGCCAGGGAAACGTAGGTGGTAAGGGCAGCGCCCTTGTTGCCCCGTTCATCCTTGTCAACCTGGACGATAAGTTCCTGGCCTTCCTTGAGGGCGTCCTGGATACGGGCTCGACCCGCTTCGGTACCTGGCAGGAAGAAGGCGCGGGAGACTTCCTTGAAGGGCAGGAAGCCGTGGCGGTCAGCACCGTAATCGACGAAGCAGGCTTCGAGCGATGGTTCGATGCGGGTAATGACCCCCTTGTAGATATTGCTCTTGCGTTGTTCCTTGGCGGCGGACTCAATGTCGAGGTCAATCAGTTTTTGACCATCGACAATGGCGACACGGAGTTCTTCCGCCTGTGTCGCATTGAATAGCATGCGTTTCATTATTTTCGGGCTCCAGCGCACAGTGGCACGCTGCAACGAAACGCCCGGGCAGGCAGCGACAGTTTCAGTTATCGGGTTGCGTCATGAATGATGGTGGGCAAAGGCGAAGGTGAATGTGCTGATCAACAAACGGTCGCGTGCTTTTTATTGAAATGCGCGACCTGAAAATTCCTGCAACGGGCAATCCGTGCGTGCTTACAGTGGGCTTATCCATTAACATCACTACTTTTGGTGAGTGAACTTAACCAGTCGTTTTACGTTGGTCTGGCCTGGGCAGTTGGCACAGGTGAGACTTTCGAGCCTGCCGCCCGGCGGTCGCGCTTTTAGCGCGAGG
>CAIYYE010000448.1 GCA_903930395.1 uncultured beta proteobacterium | reverse complement strand
TCGACCTTGAGGGCGCGTTCGACCAGCTTGACTGCCTTGCCCGTGATGCCCCTGCCATCCGCCATGGCGATGGTTTCGGCGTAGCTGGCGAGCTGGTCCGGGTCGTCGTTGATGGCGCTCTCGGCATTGGTGAAGGCCTGCACGGCATCGGCGTAGCGACCCATGGACTTGTACGAGCGGGCTAGCATCAGCCAGCCTGGCGGGTTGTCCGGGTTGGCTTTCAATTTTTCAGCCAGGGTGTTGACCATGTCATTGATCTTTTCCGGCGTCATCTGCTGGGGGGCTGCCGTTTGCATTGGGTCAAGCGCTTTCGGGTTGCCCAGAAAGCCGTAGCCGAGGAGGCCGCAAATCGGCAGCAGAACGAGCAGGGCAACGGCGGTCTTGCGGCTCGGACCATGCGTGACCTGGGTGGCGCCTTCGGCTGCGGGGTCGACTTCTTCAAGCAGGCGGCGCTGCAATTCCTGCCTGGCTTGTTCGTAATCCGCTTCGGCGAGCGTACCTTCGGCTTTTTCGCGGGCAAGTTCAGCCAGCTGGTCGCGGAAGATACCCAGATTGGTTTCCTTGCGATCAGCCCTGTTTTGGGGATGGCGCAGACCGAGCCAGAGCGGCGGCAAGACAAAAGCTGTGGCCACCACGATGAGCAGGGTGGCAAAGATGGCGAACAGGTTCATTTCGGGTTAATTTCCTTGAGCAGCGCATCGGCGCGGCTGGACTCGTCAGCCGAGAGCGGCTGAGTTTCGGTATTGATGCGCTGCGTACGGCGGCGCAGATAGCGTTGCAGGACAAACAGGCCAAGGAGCATGAGTCCTACCGGGCCGCCCCAGAGCAGCAGGGTAATGCCCTTGACCGGGGGGCGATAGAGCACGAAATCGCCATAGCGGACGACCATGAAATCGACGATTTCCTTGTCCGACTTGCCTTCCTTGATCATGGCGCGGACTTCGCGACGCAGATCCTGCGCCAGTTCGGCGTTTGAATCAGCGATGGTCTGGTTCTGACAAACCAGGCAGCGCAGTTCCTCGGAGAGCTTTTGCAGGCGCTTTTCGGCCACCGGGTCGGCCGCCGTTGCTGCTTCATTGGCGGCACTGGCGAAGGCCGTGCCGGTCCCGAAGAAAGAGGCGCAAAGGAAGAGTGCTATCAGGGCATGGCGCTTCATTTGTTCAACTCGGCGAGCAGCGGCAGGATTTTCTTGCTCAAATCCTGCGGGGTGATCGGGCCGGTGTGCTTCATGCGGATGATCCCGGCCTTGTCGATGACATAGGTTTCCGGCACGCCATAGACGCCATAGTCGATACCGACGCGACCGTCGATATCCATGACGGTCAGGGTATAAGGATTGCCGTGCTGGGCCAGCCACTGGTTGGCGCGCTGGAAGGCGAGTTTTTTCTCGTCATCGGCCGGCATCTTGCTCATGTCGAAATTGCCGTCGCCGCGTACTTCCTTGTAGTTGAGACCGACCAGAGGCACGTCGGCTTTCTTCGAGAATTCAACCAGCACCGGATGCTCCTGGCGGCACGAGACACACCACGACGACCAGACGTTGAACAGCCATACCTTGCCCTGCATGTCCTGGGGGCCGACCATCTTTTCCGGTGTGGCGAGAACGTGCAGGTTGAAAGCGGGCGCGGGCTTGCCCACCAGCGGTGACGGAACATCACGCGGGTTGAGTTTGAGGCCGATGGCCAGTAATGCGACGAGAGCGGCGAAAGCGCCGAGGACCCAGTAATAACGGTTCATGCTTGTTGAGTTCCAGCAGGGATTTTGACGGAGGCAGAAGCGCGGGATTTGGCGCGATAGCGGCGATCAAGCAGGGCGAGCAGGCCGCCCAGTGCCATCAGCACACAACCGGCCCAGATCCAGTCGACAAAGGGCTTGTAATAGACGCGGACGGCCCATTCGGCTTCCGGCCGGTCGCGGTCGATTGGTTCGCCAAGTGAAACATAGACGTCGCGCAGGAACCCGGCATCGATGGCGGCTTCGGTCATCGGCATGCCGGAGGACGCGTAGTTGCGCTTTTCTGGATTCATCTTGCGCTGGAACTTGCCGTTGACGGCCAGATCGAAATCGCCCTGGGCGGCCGTGTAGTTCGGCCCCTGCACGGATTTGACGCCATTGAAGGTAAAGCTGTAACCGGCGACATTGACTGTTTCGCCTGGCGCCATCTTGATGTCTTTTTCATCCTGAAAACTATTGACCATCGTGACGCCGATGACGAATACCGCGATACCGAAGTGGGCGATGCACATGCCGACGAAACTGCGGGGCTGCTTCAGTGCGGCACTCGCGAAAGACTGGCCGGCACGGGTGTGCTGGACGCGCTGGACGAAGGCGGTCAGGGTCGTAAAGGTGACCCAGGCGGCGAGCAGGATACCGAGCGCGGTCAGGGCACTCCACTGGCCATAGAGCAGCGGCAGGGCGATGGCGACGAGCGCGGCGGCGAGCATGGCCCAGCGTACGGTGCGGGCAATTTCCGGGATCGATGCTTCCTTCCAGCGGGCGAAGGGGGCGGCCCCCATCAGGAAGAGAATCGGCGACATGACCGGGACGAAAACGGCGTTGAAGTAAGGTGGCCCGACGGAAATCTTGCCGACGCCGAGGGCGTCGATGAGCAGCGGGTAAAGGGTGCCGAGCAGGACCGTGGCACAAGCGACGACGAGCAGTACATTGTTGGTGAGCAGCAGCGATTCGCGCGAAACCAGACCGAAACGGCCACCCAGCCCGACTTTCGGGGCGCGCCAGGCAAACAGGGCGAGCGAGGTGCCGATCACGGCGACCAGGAAAATGAGGATGAATATGCCGCGCGCCGGATCGGTGGCGAAAGCATGGACCGAGGTCAGGACGCCGGAGCGGACCAGGAAGGTGCCGAGCAGCGACAGCGAGAAGGCGGAAATCGCCAGCAAGACTGTCCAGTTCTTGAAGCTGCCGCGCTTTTCGGTCGCGGCCAGTGAATGGATGAGCGCCGTGCCGACGAGCCAGGGCATGAACGAGGCGTTTTCGACCGGATCCCAGAACCACCAGCCACCCCAGCCCAGTTCGTAATAGGCCCACCATGAACCCATGGCAATGCCCAGGGTAAGGAAGCACCAGGCGGCCAGGGTCCAGGGCCGGGACCATCGCGCCCAGGCGGCGTCCAACTGGCCAGAGAGCAGCGCGGCGATGGCGAAGGCGAAGGCGACTGAAAAGCCGACGTAACCCATGTAGAGCAGGGGCGGGTGAATGATCAGCCCGAAATCCTGCAGCAGGGGATTCAGGTCGCGTCCTTCGGCCGCTGCCGGGAGCAGGCGCTCGAAGGGGTTGGAGGTGATCAGGATGAAGAGCATGAAGCCAAAGGCAACGAGGCCGAGGGTGCCGAGCACGCGGGCAACCATGGTGTCAGGCAGTTGTCTGGAGAGCATGGCGACGCCGAAGGCCCACCAGGTCAGGAAGAGCATCCACAGCAGCAGCGAGCCTTCATGGCCACCCCAGGTCGCGGCGACGCGGTATTGAATGGGCAGCAGGGAATTGGAGTGCTGGGCGACGTAAACCACCGAGAAATCGTTGGTGACGAAAGACTGGACCAGGCAGGCAAATGAGAAGGTGACCAGCAAAGCCATGGCCGTTGCCGCGGGCCGGGCGACGGCGACCCAGGCCATGCGGTTCTGGTGGGCACCGAGCAGCGGCAATGTACCCAGGATCAGCGCAAGTACTGCGGCGAGAATGAGGGCGAAATGACCAAGTTCAGGAATCATGTTCAGTAACTCGCTTTCGGCTTGTCGCCAGCATAGGACGAGGGAGATACATGCTTGCCGGCCTCGCGGGCCTGGGCGTCGCCGACAGCCTTGGCGGCCTCGGGTGGCATGTAGTTTTCATCGTGCTTGGCCAGCACTTCGCTGGCCTTGAAGGTGCCGTCACCATCTATCTTGCCCTGGGCGACGACGCCTTTGCCTTCCTTGAAAAGATCGGGGAGGATGCCCTTGTAATGGACGGTCATGTCCTTGGCGGTGTCGGTCACGACAAAAGCGATGGTCACGCCGTCGGCCTGCCTTTGCAGGCTGCCTTCCTTGACCAGGCCGCCTATGCGGAAAGCCTTGCCCTGAGGGGCCTTGCCCTCGGCAACGTCGGTCGGCGAGATGTAGAGGGCGATATTGCTGTTGAGGGCGTTGAGGACCAGGGCGGCGATGATGCCGATGATGGCCAGGGCACCGCCGATCAGGGCGAGCTTCTTGTGACGGGATTTCATTCTGCGGTGTTCCTTGTTTCGGCGCGCAACTGGCGCTTGAGGCGGGCGATGGTGCTCTTTCGATTGCGGGAGACGACAATCGGTTCAATCGCCATGATCAAAGCCGTGACGCCAAAGGATCCCCAGACGTATAAACCGTAGCCGCCCATGGCGATGAAGTCGGAAAAACTGTTCCAGTGGATCATTTCCCGGCTCCTTCCGTATTGCCCAGCAACTCTGCCCTGGCCCAATCGGTATGGCACTCGCGCTCAAGCATGATGGTCCGCGCGCGCATCAGTGCGACGGCAATCGAATACATCCAGAAGCACATGGCCATGAGCAGCATGCCCCAGAGCATGGTGGTGGCCATCGACGACTTGGCGAGATTGACGCTCGACCCCTGGTGCAGCGTGTTCCACCACTTCACCGAGAAATAGATGATGGGAATATTGACCACGCCGACCAGCAACAACAGGCCACCGGCCTTGTCGGCGCGGCGCGCATCGTCGATGGCGGCGGTCAGCGCCATGTAACCGATATACAGGAAGAGCAGGATCAGTTCGGACGTCAGCCGGGCATCCCAGACCCACCAGGCGCCCCACATCGGCTTGCCCCAGAGGGCACCGGTGAGCAGCGAGAGGAAGGCCATGAGCGCGCCGGTCGGCGCCAGGGCCTGCGCCATCATGCCCGACAGCCGGGTATTGAAAGCCAGCCCGATGGCGGCCCAGCCGGCCATGACGAGGTAGATGAACATCGACATCCAGGAGGCCGGGACGTGGATGAAAATGATCCGGTAGCCTTCGCCTTGCTGGAAGTCGGTCGGCGCGACGAGCATGCCGAGCCACAGGCCGGCGAGACCGAAGACGACCGAAACGGCAACGAAGTAGGGGATCAGTGCCCCAGCCAGTGGATAGAACGTGGCCGGCGAGGCAAAGCGGTAGAGGTTGAAGCGATCTTTCATTCGAGGGCAATCTTCAAGGCAGCGGCCGATGCCCAGGGGGCAAAGCCAAGTGAGGCAAAAGTAAGTGCAGCAAGCAGTGAGAGGTGACCTTCTCCCCCGAGCCCGGTCACCGTCGCATCCACTGCGCCAGCGCCGAATATTAACACCGGGATGTAAAGTGGCAGAACGAGCAGTGACAGGAGGACGCCACCGCCCCGCAGGCCAAGGGTCAGCGCCGCGCCGATGGCGCCGATGCCGGACAGGGCCGGGGTGCCGATCAGGATGGCGAAGGTGAGAACGATCAGGGCGTCGGTCGACAGGTCGAACTGGATGCCGAGGACCGGCGCAATCAGCGCGAGGGGCAGGCCGGAGACCAGCCAGTGAGCAATCACTTTCCCCGTAACGACCAGACCCAGAGGATGCGGGGCCAGGGCCAGTTGTTCGAGCGTGCCGTCCCGATGATCGTCGGCGAAC
>CAIYYE010000447.1 GCA_903930395.1 uncultured beta proteobacterium | reverse complement strand
CGCCGACATCCAGCGGCATCGTTGAATTGGACAGCGTTTCGTTTGGCGGACAGAGTTTCAAGCATTTTTCGACCAGCCCGGCTGCAGAAGTCATCCAGGTCGCCGGCGAATTCACCTGGCGGGTCCGGCGCGGCGAAACCAGCCGGGTGATCGACTACGTCGCGCCGCCGCTCATGCTGTCGAGTGAATCGACTGACTCGGATCTCAGCTGGTCTCAAGGTGTTTACCTCGCACCGGAGGCGATTGCCGAGGCCTTCAAGCTGTCCGTCCCTCTGCCCGAGCCTGTCGGCGTCTTTGCCAATCAGCCCAATCCCTGGGCGGAACCCCACAGGCGGGTCTGGCGGCTGTTCTGGAAGCTGGCGCTGGCGACCATCCTCGTCCAGGCATTTTTCGTTTTTCTGTCCGGTGGCAAGCTCTTGCTGCGTCAGGATTTCGTCTTCGATCCGCGTGCCGCCGACGAAGTACAGACCCGTGAATTCGAGATCACCGGCAAGCCGCGCAAGATTGCGGTCAAAAATACCACCTCGCTCGACAATAACTGGATGGGCCTCGACCTGCTGCTGGTCAACAAGAGCAGCGGTGCGGCCTGGCCGGCGGCACGGGAGTTGTCGTTCTACAGTGGCTACGATGACGGCCGGTGGACCGAGGGCAGCCAGGACGACGAAGTGGTCTTTCTCAACATCCCGGCCGGCACCTATTACCTGACGCTCGACCCCGACATGGCGCCGAACAAGCCGGTCGCCGTGCGCGATAGCGTCGAAGTGCATACGGCCGGCGCCGGCTGGTCGAATTTCGTGCTGGTCATGGTCTTCCTGGCGGTCTTCCCGCTCTTTGCCTATTTCCGTTACGCAGCCTTCGAAGCGCGGCGCTGGGCAGAAAGTGATCATGCCCCGGTGAGCAGCGACGATGCCGACGGGAGTGACGACTGATGTTCGATAAATTCAGCCTGGCGGCCGGGGTGTTCGCTCTGGTGGTTTTCGCCTACGCCCAGCAGCAGGGCTGGAACCTGTTCGACAACGTGGCGAATCCGTCACATGGAGGTTCCGGCAGTAGTCGGACTTACCACAAGTGAGTGTTTAGTCGCCGCCTCCGCAGCCACCGCCACATCCTCCGCCTTCGCCGTCGGACGAGCCGGAACTGCCCGAACACCCGCTGCTGCAGCCGATATGGCTGGCGCATTGGCCCGATCCCGAGGCGCCGCCGCTGGCCGCAAGGCAGTCCAGCTGGTAGATAAAGCCGCCGGCAATGCCCAGTGCTGCGTCGATGGCGAACAGGCGAGGCAGATGCTCCGGCTTCTTCGGGTCGATTTTCTCGTGGGCGCAGGCCAGCCGCCAGGCGCGTTTCAAGCCATCGCTCGCCTGCGTCGGCGTGCTCATGGCCTCTGCTGGCGTGTGGTGCAGGAAACGGCCAAATGCGTGCCGGCAGAACTTGTTGTACTGGCGGGTGAACAGGATGAACTCGTGCCAGGCATCATCAACGGCCTGCGACGGCATGGCGACCATGCGCCGGCCTGCCTTGCGGCATAGCTGAAAATAATCGTCGAGCGCCGCGAAAACCTCGTTGCGCTGTTCGGCGCTCAGTTCAGGGCGACGGGTGGCGAGGCGCTGATCGAGAAAGCGCTGGTAGGGATAGGCGGCGATGTAGGCCTGCCGCCGCTGCCGGCTCCAGTTGCGCCAAAGCACCACAGCCAGAAGCGCCAGCAGGCTGACGATAATGATCTTGATCATGATGGGCTGTTAACGTCAAAGCAGAGATACTTGATTTCAAGATAATCCTCGATCCCGTACTTCGACCCTTCGCGCCCGAGGCCTGATTGTTTGATGCCGCCAAAGGGCG
>CAIYYE010000446.1 GCA_903930395.1 uncultured beta proteobacterium | reverse complement strand
GGTTGCAGCTTGCTGACCAGCCCGTACCACTCGCCGGAATAGGCGACGCTGAGATCATTGATCTGGCGGAAGGCAGCCAGCCCGTGCGCGTCTGCCGACTTCTGCAACAAGGCCCGTGCAGCCGGCTGCTCGCCACTGCCGGCGGTCAGGGGAATGCCACGTGACATGCAGCCGCCAAGCAGCAACAGGAGGGCAAGCGGTAGCAATCTGATCAGGCTGGGGCGCATGTATGTTGACTCCGTGGGGTGCAGAATATTGAGCAGGAACTTATACCGTGCCCGCAGCCAACTCGGCCACCCACAAGGGCGGACCGCCGGCGGCGAGGTGGCAGAGGTAGGCGCGCAGGTCGAACTCGAGCTGGAAGTAATTCGCCTCCATGTGCTGGCACAGTTGGTAGAACGCCTTGTCGTGCTCGGGTTCCTTGAGGTGGGCAATTTCATGCACCACGATCATGCGCAGGAACTCCGGTGGCATTTCGCGAAAGATGCTGGCAACGTGGATTTCGCGCTTGCTCTTGAGCTTGCCGCCCTGCACGCGGGCGATCCGGCTATGGGTGCCGAGCGCCTTCTGCAACGTCTGCAACTTGCCGTCAAAGGCCACCTTGCTTGGTTGCGGCGCATTGCGCAAATAGTCGGACTTGATTTCCTGCACGTAGTCGTAGAGCGCCTTGTCGGTGCGCACCTGGTGCGCTTCCGGGTATTTCTGGCGCAGCACCTTGCCGAGCTGATCCTGTTCGATCAGCCGCCATACCGAGTCGGTCAGATGTGCGGGATAGCCGGCAAGATAGTTGGGCGAGACGGGTTTTGACATGGGCCGGCGTTGAGCTTGAAGTAGACCGATTTTACTGGAAGGCAGGTGTTTCCGTCGGGTACTGGCTCGCCAGCATGGTGGCCGGCATTGTTTTGTCGCACGGTTTGGGAAAACGGCGATAAGCTGCCACCCTTTCCATTGTGTCCTTGGCGCATGCAAAACCCCGTTCTCGTCATTGTCATCGCCCAGCTTTTCGGCACCTCGCTATGGTTCTCGGCCAATAGCGCGGCCGATGATCTGGTTCGGGCCTGGGGCATGGTGCCGGCCGACATCGGTACGCTGACCAATGCCGTGCAACTTGGCTTCATCCTCGGCACGCTGACTTTCGCCATTTCCGGGCTGGCGGATCGCTATGCGGCGAGCCGCATCTTTGCCGTTTGCGCCGTGCTGGGCGCCTTGTGCAATGCCGCTTTCGCACTGCTCGCTGATGGCATGGCATCAGCCGTTCCCTTGCGCTTTGCCGTCGGATTCTGTCTGGCTGGTGTCTACCCGCTGGGCATGAAACTGGTCGTCAGCTGGGTGCCCGAGCGGGCCGGTGCTGCGCTCGCCCAACTGGTCGGCATGCTGACCCTGGGCACGGCCCTGCCGCACGGCATCCGCCTGGCCGGGGCGGGCTGGTCATGGCAGGCGACCATTCTGGTTTCCTCCGGGCTGGCACTGATCGCCGCGGTCATGATCTTCCGCCTCGGCGACGGGCCGCACCTCAAACGCCGGCACGGGGCGCCACCGCTGCGGCTGGGGCGGGTCTTTTATGCCTTTTCGGTGCGCGAATTTCGTGCCTCCGCATTGGGCTATTTCGGCCACCAATGGGAGCTTTACGCTTTCTGGACGCTGACCCCGGTGCTCATCATTCTGAGCGGTCTGGCCGAGGCGGGGAGCCGCGAATTGTCCGGACTGTCCTTCGCCGTCATCGGCATCGGCGCGCTGGGCTGCCTGTTGGGCGGCTGGTGGAGTCAACGCATTGGTAGTGCGCGCGTGGCTGCCACTGCTTTGGCCGGCTCGGCCCTCTGCTGTGCCTTGTTTCCCTTGAGCGGTGACTGGCCGACTACCGCGAAAATCGTCCTGCTGCTCTTCTGGGGTGCTACCGTCGTGGCCGACTCGCCGCATTTTTCGGCGCTCTCGGCCCGTGCCTGTGCGCCGGAAATTGTCGGTAGTGCGCTGGCTTTTCAAAACTCCATCGGCTTTGCCATCACCATGTTCTCCATTCAGCTCGGCACGGCATGGATAGGCGATTGGGGCATGAGCATCGCCTGGTTGCTCCTGCCCGGTCCTCTGCTCGGTTTGCTTGGGCTATATCCGCTCTGGCGCTCCGGATCCTTCCGTGGCATTCAGCCATGATCCTTGCCCTGAGCCTTCTCCTGCCCCTGCTGATCGGTGCCGCCCTGGGTTTTGCCGGTGGCGTTTTCGGTATTGGCGGCGGCATTATTGCCATTCCGGTGATGACCGGCTTGTTCGGCATGGACCAGAAACTGGCGCAGGGGACGGCGCTGGTCATGATGGTGCCGAACCTGAGCATCGCCCTGTGGCGCTACTGCCAGCGTCAACCCTTGCCGAAATTGCGTACCGCCCTGCTGGTCTTGTGTGCCGTCTCGGCAACGACCATAACAGCCCACTACGCGAGCAGTCTGGCCTCCAGCGAATTGCGCCGCTACTTCGGTGCCTTTCTCCTCTGGTTGGCGATCCATAGCCTGTGGTCCCTGCGGAAAGGGCGGTCGCGCTGGTCAGTCACCCTGCCGGAGCGGCTGATTCCGCTCGTCGGCCTGATCGGCGGCGCCTGTCAGGGTCTGATCAGCATCGGCGGCGGCATCATCACGCCGCCCATCCTGGTCAGCCTTTTCCGGCAGACGCAGGCGATGGCCCAAGGCTTTGCCATCGCGCTGGTGATGCCGAGCTCCATCGTCGCCTTGCTGACTTTTGCGAACGCCGGCTGGGTGGACTGGAGAATGGGCATCTTGTTCGCACTCGGCGGTGCATTGACGATTTCGCACGGGGTGCGCCTGGCGCATCGCCTGCCGGAACGTCGCCTGCGCGTCGCTTTTGCGCTGATGTTGCTGGCCACTGCGCTGTGGATGCTCGGCCACGGCTGAGATTTGGCACAATGACGGCTTCGCGCCATCACCGCCATCCATGAACCCCGAAGACCTGCTCCTCCTTGTCACGCGCAGCATGCCCTTCGGTAAGCACAAGGGCATGCTGATCGCCGATCTCCCCGGCAACTACCTTAACTGGTTCGCCCGCCAAGGTTTCCCGCCTAGCGAAATTGGCCGTTTGCTGGCGTTGATGCAGGAGATTGATCACAACGGGCTGTCGGATTTGCTCAAGCCCTTGCGGCAAAAGTAGTAGCTGGCGGCCCAGGATGCCAATCCTGGACCAGAAATTCGAATGCCGGTTTCCCGGCATTCAATGTATTCAGTTTCCCTTGAAGTGCTCACGCAGACAGGCCTTGTGCTCCGGCCCCATCTTGTCCTTGCAGGCTTCGCGGACTTGCTGGTGGCGTTCACAACGTGCCTGGTTCGGCGCCTTGGTGCAGTCCATCGGCGGCATTTTCTGTTGCACGCACTGGCGGAAGGCGGGGCCGACCTGGCCCTGGCATTCGGTATAGGCTACTTTTCGCGCTTCGCATTGCTGCATGTTGCCGGCCTTGGCGCAGTCGAAGTTGCGCATCTGCTCATGCAGACACTGGCGGCGTTGCGGGCCGGCGGTACTCTTGCAGGCGTCGCGGGCACTGGCGCGCGCTTCGCGGTGAGCGTTGCAGGCGGCGGGGTTGGGGGCCTTGTTGCAGTCGCGCGGCGCCCTGGCGCCCGGACCGCCGCCTTGGGCCATGCCATCGCTCATGCCCGGGGCCATGCCACCCATGCCGGGGCCGGGCTGGGCGCTGGCGGGCAGGCAGATCATCGAAGCAACCAAGGCACTGGCGATCATTATCAGACGGGTTTTCATTTTTCGCTCCTTGCGAGTGGG
>CAIYYE010000445.1 GCA_903930395.1 uncultured beta proteobacterium | reverse complement strand
TCGCGTGCTTCAACCCAGGCGTCGCCATTGTCAGCCTTGACGATCTTGAACGGCATCAGGGAAATGTCCTTCTGCACTTCTTTTTCTTCAAAGCGGCGGCCGATCAAACGCTTGACGGCGTACAGCGTGTTCTTCGGGTTGGTCACGGCCTGGCGCTTGGCCGGGGCGCCGCAGAGGATCTCGCCGTCTTCGGTGTAGCCGATGACGGACGGCGTGGTGCGCGCGCCTTCTGCGTTTTCAATAACCTTCGGCTGGCCGCCTTCCATGATGGCCACACAGCTGTTGGTCGTGCCGAGGTCGATACCGATGATCTTGCCCATGATTCTTTCCTTAAAGATAAATGACTGATGTTCGTGAGTTGGGGGCTGCCTGGCCGATTTCAAGTCGCTGATTGCAGCGGACTGTGCTCGGCCGGAGATGGCCCCAAATTGATTGGCTGCTTATTTGCCCTTGGCGACCATGACCAGTGCCGGACGCAAGACGCGGTCGGCAATCGTGTAGCCCTTTTGCAGCACGGTGACGACGGTGTTGGCTTCCTGCTCCGATTCGACCATGCCGATGGCCTGGTGCTTGTGCGGGTCGAACTTCTCGCCAGCCGGGCTGACTTCGTTGAGCGCATTCTTTTCGAAGGCGGCGACCAGCTGCTTGAGGGTCAGCTCGACGCCGGCCTTGAAGCTGTCCACGGTCTGTTCCGGCACGGCGAGGGCGGCTTCGAGGCTGTCCTTGACGGCCAGCAATTCGCCGGCAAAGCGTTCGACGGCAAATTTGTGTGCCTTGGAAATGTCTTCCTGGGCCCGTCGGCGGATGTTTTCACCTTCTGCCTTGGCGCGCAACCAGGCGTCGTGGTGTTCGGCCGCCTGCAATTCAAGCGCGCGGAACTGCTCCTCGATGCTCGGCAGGGTATCCGTATGGGTCTCAACGGTCGGCTCAGGCGCCGCTTCAACGGCAGGTTCGTTGCCCAGAATTGCTTCCTGGGGGGTTTCAGTATTCGTCATGCGTGGTTCTCCCAAAATTCTGCAGCTTTATCTGGGGGCTGTCCGAGTGGTTTCAAGGGGGGGCGAGAACTATTTTTGATGGGTAAAACTGCTGCCGAGCCGCAGCCTGCGTGCTACGATAAATCCCAAAATGTTTTGGGGGCATCCTTGAATGGAGCAGATTGGCAAATATCGGGTGATACGGGAGCTGGGCAAAGGCGCTACGGCGACCGTCTATCTCTGTGACGATCCCGATGCCGGTCGCCAGGTGGCCGTCAAGGTCATCAGCTTCGGTCACGACAGCGCGGCCATGTCGCGCCGAATGCGCAAGCTGTTCCAGAACGAGGGCATGGTTTCCAAGCGGCTCAATCACCCGAATATCGTTCGCGTTTACGAAGCCGTGGTCGAGAAGGATTTTGCCTATCTGGCCATGGAGTATGTCGAAGGCTTCACGCTCGAGGACAACTGCCGGATCGACAAGCTGCTGCCCATGCACCGGGCCATCAGCATCATTTTCAAGTGCTGCATGGC
>CAIYYE010000444.1 GCA_903930395.1 uncultured beta proteobacterium | reverse complement strand
GCGTTGCGAGCCGCAGGATTGGCTGCGGCAAAGCCTGAAACCAGCGTCTCGGCTGTTGCTTTCGACACCACGTGAACCGGCCCGAAAGAGGTGGCGATCAGGTTCAAGGGATCGCTGCGATTGATTTTCGACAGGTAGCCGGCGCTATAAAGCTGCCACGGCAGCAAGGCCACTTCCGAGTCTGCTTCGGCCTTGCCGGCAGCGCTGATTACTCCTTCAACAATCCCGTTGCCTGCAGTGCCGACACTGGCCCCGGCTGTCACTCCGGATATTTCACCGGCCGAAAATGGCCAGTCGCCGGGCAGGTATTTGTAGCGGTCCTTGAAGCTGGCCGTGGCTGTACGCAGGTCGCCGACGATGGCGACCACATCCTTGGCCCTGGCCCCGCCGATCAGCGATTGACCTTTGAGGACACCGACCAGCAGCAGGCCGAGGATGGTGATGACGATAGCCAGTTCGGCCAGCGTGAATCCTCGTTGGTGGCCTGAACGCACGCTTATCGTGGGGCTGCGCATGGGGAGGCGGAAAACTGATTTTTCATGGCGGATCACAGGCAGTTTGTCGGTGTGGCGCCAACCGGGAGCGTACCAATCGGCGCGCAGCTAGCGAGCACAGGGGCAGTGCAGGTGCCGCAGGTGCCGGTACAGCCACTCGGGATACCGGGGACGCCCGCGGCGGTACATGAGCATGCTCCGGTTCCACCCGTACAGACTGAAGAAACGGATGACGAGCAATAGGCCTGGCAAGCCTTCAGGCTGCCCTCGTTGATGAGCGGCTGCAGCAGGTCTTGCGGTGACATATAAACCACGAGGTCATCGTAGGCGCCGCCAAAGGCGCTCGCACTGTCATTTGCCGCCCGCAAGATGAACAGGGCTGCGCCGCTGGTAGCATTGGTCGCCTCGTCGGCGCCGGCATCGCTGACCGGCATCCGGTCGCCGACCTTGGTCGTCTTGGCGCCGAAGCTATTCTTGCCATGCGACAGGATGACGACCACGGCATTGGTCGTCGTTGTGACGAGTGCATTGCCGGCAGCGTTCAGCTCCTGGATGCTCAGCGCGACGTTCGGTATCTTCAGTTCATTGACCGTGAAATCGGTGCTTCCCGATGCTTTCTGGGTCCAGTTTTTCGAGGCGACCCCGTTGGCCACGCGGTAGGTGAAAAAGCTGCCCCAGCCGTCGAGCACCGCATCACGGGGGATACCCAGCGTTTGCCAGGGTACGATGCCATAAGCCTCGCCAGCATTCGCCACGCAAGAAACAGCCTCGATGCCGGTGGCTACGCCGGCCGCATTGTCGGGGCAGGGAAGGCGCCCGTTGGTGCGAAGAAAGCCGATCAGGGCGGTCTTGATCTGCTCCTGCTTGGTCTTGGTCACGCTGTAAGCCGTGTTGTCCATGGTCGACATCGCCACCTTCAGACCGAGGGTCATGAAAATGCCGATGATGACCATGACGACGGCCATTTCGACCAGGCTAAACCCTTGCTGGGTGTGAGGATGCGATTCCATGGGTGCTGACAAGGCTGATTGTGATCATATGCAGAATAATAGTTATCACATCATAGCCGAACGTGAACAAAGTTCGCTTTGTTGGCGCTACTTCAGGTTTGGACAAACGGCTTGTTTAACAACTGATTGTCAGGAGTTCCGGGGCTTTGGCGGGGCTGGGTCGGGTGGGGCGACAATGTGGCCTGCGTGGCTACAACTGTATATAAACGTGACCTTACTTGATCACCGTCTGGGCCATGAAGTCTCCAGCCCTCTGTCGCGCCGCCGCTACCATCGCCGCCAGTCGTTCGGGTGATGTGTGAAGTTCTTCACCAAAAATCTGTGCAATCCGCTCAATGGCCGTCCCGGCGGCCGCTGCATCGAGGAAGAGGGCGCGCGTTCGTCGGGCCAGGATGTCTTCTATCGTTCGCGCCGCTTCGTGGCGGATGGCGAAGCGGACCATCGCTTCGCTGTAGGGCAGAGCCGGGTGCAGTGGCCGGTCGTGGCCGGGCAGGGCGGCGACCAGAGGGGCATCCGTACCGTAGGCGTCGGTGGCTGGCTCTTGCGGGCAGCCGTACAGTGCCAGGCTGCGGGTCGGACAGGGGGCGGCGGGCAGGTCGGCGACCTGGCGGGCGCGGTCTATGACCTGTTCGGCCATCAGCCGGTAGGTTGTCCATTTGCCGCCGGCGACGGTGATCAGGCCGCTGGAACTGACCAGGATGGCGTGTTCGCGGGACAAGGCAGCGGTGTTTTTGGCGTCGGTATGCTCGGGGTGGATGAGCGGGCGCAGGCCGGCGAAGGCGCTGCGGATATCGGCGCGGGTGGGTGGTCGGGTCAGCACGCCGGAAGCGGTGCGGAGCAGGAAGTCGATTTCTTCGGCCAGCGGTTGCGGGTCGTTGAGTTGCTGCAAATCCGGGCGCGGCGTGTCCGTGGTACCGAGCAGTACCTTGCCCTGCCAGGGGATGGCGAACATGACGCGACCATCTTCGGTTTTCGGGATCATCAGGGCCTGCCGGCCGGGCAGGAAATCGGCATCGACAACCAGGTGGATACCCTGGCTCGGGGTAAGCAGCGGAGATGCGCCAGTGTCGTCCAGCCGGCGCAGGCTGTCGCCATGGACGCCGGTGGCGTTGATGACGGCGCGCGCGGTGATCTCGAATTCCTCGCCGGTTTCGGCGTCGCGCACGATGGCTCCGGTGATGTGATCAACGCTCTTGAGCAGGCGGGTGACGGGCAGGTAATTGAGGCAGGTGGCGCCAAGATCGGTGGCGGTGCGCATCAGCGTGATGGCCAGGCGGGCATCGTCGAACTGGCCGTCCCAGTAGCGAACGCCACCGCATAGGCCGGCACTGCGCAGACCGGGCAGGGCGGCGATGACTTCCTGACGGTTCAGGCAACGTGAAGCGTCGAGGTTTTCGCATCCAGCCAGCAGATCATAGAGTTTGAGGCCGACGGTGAAGGTCAGGCGGTCGATATTTCCCCAGGCGGGGATGACGAAAGCCAGCGGATGGACCAGATGCGGCGCATTGCGCAGCAGACAGGCGCGTTCGCGCAGGGCATCACGCACCATGCCGAGGTCGCCCTGACGCAGATAGCGGACGCCGCCGTGAATCAGCTTGGTGCTGCACATTGAAGTCCCGGAGGCGAAATCGCGGGCTTCGACGAGCAGGGTGCGGTAGCCGCGGGCGGCGGCATCGACTGCAGCACCCAGGCCGCTGGCCCCGCCGCCGATGATCAGGATGTCCCAGGGGTGAGCATCGCGCAGGGTGGCGAGGCTGTCTTCTCGGCTGACCATCACTCGGGCCTCGCCCAGTCCAGCGTGCGCTGGATGGCGCGGTGCCAATCGCCGAACAGCGCGGCCCTCTGATTTGATGGCATGGCCGGCTCGAAGCGTCGTTCGGCCTGCCACAGGGCGCTGAGTTCAGCTTCATCTCGCCAGAAGCCGACCGCCAGCCCGGCCAGATAGGCCGCGCCCAGGGCCGTGGTTTCCGTCACCCGGGGACGCACCACGGGGACGCCGAGCAGGTCGGCCTGAAACTGCATGAGCAGGTCGTTACGGGCCGCGCCACCATCGACGCGCAGTTCCTTC
>CAIYYE010000443.1 GCA_903930395.1 uncultured beta proteobacterium | reverse complement strand
GCGTTACCTCAAGGACGACCTGGAGTACAACCAGTTCCTGCTCAACATGGCGCTCGATGAAGCTGTCCTGACGCCACGCGTTGGTGCCGAGGCCATAACGGGCCCGGCACTCGAAGGCCTGGCTCGCTCCTGGCTGGCCACCGAAGCCGTCATCGACCGCCTGTCGCACCTGATTAACCCGGAAGTGCTGCAATCCATCGTTCGCCACAATCTGGCCGTCGACCTGTCGAGCGAAGAAAAGACCCGCGCCAGCGCCGACCTGATCGCCGCCTACATCCCGGCCGGCACGCGCATGGTGCCCAAGTACGACGACATCCAGGAACGCTGGACCCTGCGCGTCGAACGCATGCACCACGGCAACCTCAAGGTCGGCCTGATCGACGAAGACCTGCTCCTCTCCGGTGACTTCATCCAGCTCCGCCGCACCGCCGAAACCCTCGCCGACATGTTCGGCGCCGGTGCCATCATGGCCCGCGGCGAAAAGAAGCAGGTCATCACCAATTTCGGCGAAGCCATGAAGTGGCTGCTCAACGAAGTCGAACGCGGCATCAGCAAGCAACGCTACAAAGGTCTGGGCGAAATGAACCCGTCGCAGTTGTGGGAAACGACCATGGACCCCAAGGTTCGCCGCCTGCTGCGTGTCCAGATCGACGACGCAATCGCCGCCGACGAAATCTTCACCACCCTCATGGGCGAAGATGTGGAACCGCGCAGGGCGTTTATTGAAACCAATGCGCTGAGTGCGCGGGTGGATATTTAAGGCGCTGTGTAGGTTCCCGCGATTGTCTAGATTTTTTGGGAATCAGACTTTTCAGAAAGCCACCTCAATAGGTGGCTTTTTATTTGTGCGCTCAGCATGGATTGCCCCCGAGGTCCCCCTGATTTCAGCAGCGCCAGGATTTGGAGTCGGAGCCTATTCCCCAACACCCTCCAGGCACCCCATCTCCAACAAAATTTCATGCGCTGACCGAAACGCGTCAATCGCCAGCGGCATGCCGCAGTAGATGGCGGCGTGGAGGAGGGTTTCCTGAATTTCCTTGGGGCTGGCGCCGTTGTTGATGGCGCCGCGGACGTGGCCCTTGATTTCGTGGGCGCGGCCCAGGGCGGTGAGTATGGAGAGGGTGATCAGGCTGCGGGTTTTGAGTTCGAGGCCGTCGCGGCACCAGCTGGTGCCCCAGGCGTTGCGGGTGACGAAGTCCTGGAGCGGGGCGGTGAAGGCGTCGGCGCTGGCAAAGGCTTTGTCGACGAAGGCGTCGCCCATGACGCGCTTGCGCATGGCGAGGCCCTGATCAAATTGGGGGTCGTTTTTGATATCCATGTTGTCTTGCAGATTGGTTGGTGAAAGTGAGAGCCTACTGCCGTTTGGGCTGCAATAGCCCGTGAAAAATTGTTGTATGCCAGGGACGGCGACTGTCTTTGAATAGACTCCATGCAGCACTAGCGGTTAGCCGGCCAGTCGCGTTACGCTAGCTGGCGGTGGTGGATTTAGGGGCCTGATGGGGCAGGGAGGCGCAGGATGCGGGTGGTAATTCAGCGGGTCAGGGCGGCGTCGGTCGCCGTAGACGGCAAGATTTGCGGAAAAATAGATGCTGGCCTGCTCGTTCTGGCAGGTTTCGAGGCTGAAGATGCGCCTGCCGATATCGACTGGATGGCTGGCAAGATCGTTCGTTTGCGCCTGTTTTCCGACGATGGCGGCGTGATGAATCGCAGCGTCGTTGAGGCGGGGGGTGAAATTCTCGCGGTTTCGCAATTCACGCTCTATGCCTCGGTCAAAAAGGGCAATCGGCCGTCGTGGAACCGGGCGGCGCGGGGCGATGTGTCGCAGCCCCTGTTTGATCAGTTTGTCGCCAGGCTGGCCGCTGAACTGGGCAAGCCGGTGCCGACCGGGGTTTTTGGGGCGGATATGGCAGTCAGTCTGATCAACGATGGGCCGGTGACCCTGACGATTGACTCGAAAACGCCGGAGTAGGCGACGATAG
>CAIYYE010000442.1 GCA_903930395.1 uncultured beta proteobacterium | reverse complement strand
GGCCACGGCCTGCTTGAGGAGGTTTTCGAACAGGGCACGGTCACCGGTCGGCTGGGCATAACCCTCAGCTTTGCCGACCAACGCCCCGGCACTCCTGCCGCCGCCCTGGACAATGGCCTGATCGAACCAGGCCAGCGCCTGATTCTGGTTTCCGCCCGGCCGCGCCGCTTCGAAGGTTGCCAGCAAGCCGGTCAGCGCCCCCTGCCCCCAGGCCGGATCGGTCTGCCAGGCGAGCTGCGTCAGGCGCACCGCCTGCGGCAGATCGGCCACCACATCGGGATCATCCTTGGCCAGCGAAATCCAGCCGCCCCACGAAGCTGCCGCCCAATAGGCGAGGCCAACCTGGGCCGGCTGCAGTGTCGGCGTGACCGCTTCCGGCGCGCTCAGGGCTTTGGTGAAGCCGGGGCTATCCTTTTCCAGCGCAGCCATCGCATGCCGATGAGCCCGGCGATAGAGCTGGGCGGCACGGCCGCGTAGACGCTCGGCCGACCGGGCATCCGTAGCTTCGATGCGATCAGCCTCGAAAGCGACGAAGGCATAGGCATATTGCGTGAACCCGCCCGCCACCGACTCGGCCAGTGCGAGATGCCCCGGATCGCTGCGCAACACGGACTCGGAAAGTTTCAAATAGAAGGCGCTGGCCTCGCGGGCCAGATCGAGGTCGTTTTCGCTCGCCCGAGCCTGTCCGGCCAGTTCGTCAGCAATGCTGCCAACCACCATCTGGCGCGGCGAGCAGGCCACCAGCAGGGTGGCGACAATGAGCACAATGAAGGTCTGGCGGGTGCGGGGCCGGAACGAGGGCAAGTGAATTCCGTAGGGATGATGGCGTGGCACGCACACTAGCCAGCCGATGTTACATGGGGATGACAGGCAGCCCCGACGAGAGTCCGCCAGCATCCGCCAACAGGCACTAAAATGGCAGCCTGTTCTCCATCGACAAATGCGCCATGACCTACGCCGACCCCGGTTTCGAATCCAAAATCTGCCCGCCCGACCAACTGGCCGCCCGCGCCGCCCGGCTCGACCGGCCACTGGTATTCACCAACGGCTGCTTCGACATCCTGCACCGCGGCCACGTGACCTACCTGGCGCAGGCAGCAGCGCTCGGCACCTCGATGATTGTCGCGCTCAACACCGATGCCTCGGTGAAACGCCTGGGCAAGGGCGACGACCGGCCGGTCAATGCCCTCGAAGACCGCCTGGCGGTCATGGCAGCGCTGGAATGCGTTGCACTGGTCACCTGGTTCGACGAGGAAACCCCCTTGCAGCGCATCCTCGATTGCCGCCCGGAGATCCTGGTCAAGGGCGGCGACTGGCCGGTGGAAAAAATCGTCGGCTGCACCGAAGTGCGCGGCTGGGGCGGAACGGTGCATTCGATCCCGTTCATCCACCAGAAGTCGACGACGGCGCTGCTTGAAAAGATTCGCAGACTCTAGTCGCCCGTTTTTAGCTAACGACTAGAGAACCACCTGGGTTCCCAGTTCGACCACCCGGTTGCTCGGTATCTTGAAGAAGGCCGTGGCTGAACCGGCGTTGCGGAACATGGCGATGAAGAGTTTTTCTCGCCAGAATGCCATTTCCGAGCCGAGGCGCGGGATCAGCGTTTCGCGGCCGATGAAATACGAGGTTTCGAGGGCGCTGAACTCCAATCCAGAATCAGCACACAAGGACAGCGCCGCCGGGACGTTGGGGTCATCCTTGAAGCCGTACTGGATGATCACGCTCCAGAAATTTTCCTTGAGCTGGCGGACTTCGACCCGGTCGATGTCCGGCACATAGGGCACGTCGAAGAACTGTACCGAGAGCAGAACGACGCGCTCGTGCAGAACCTTGTTGTGCATGAGGTTGTGGAGCAGGGCATGCGGCACGCCCTTCGGGTCGGCATTGAGGAAGACCGACGTCCCGGCAACTCGCGTCGGCATTGACGAACCCAGCGAATCGAGGAACATCGACAACTCGAGACGCTCGCCCTTGAGGCGCTCCGACAACAACTGGCGGCCGCGCTTCCAGGTCATCATCAGGATGAAGACGGCCATCCCGGCGACCAGCGGGAACCAGCCGCCATCGGGAATCTTCAGGATATTGGCGGCGAGGAAGACGAGCTCGACCGAAAGGAAGCAGGCGAAGAGCAAACCAGCCTTGAACCAGCCCCATTTCCAGACCTTGGCGACGACCACGCTGGCGAGGATGGAGGTGATCACCATGTCGCCGGTCACCGCGATGCCGTAGGCAGCCGCCAGGTTGTTCGACGATTTGAAGCCGAGGACGAGGATCATCACGGCGACCATGAGGCCCCAATTGACGGCCGGCAGGTAGATCTGACCCTGTTCCCTGTCCGAGGTGTGTTGCACCTCCATGCGCGGCACGAAGCCGAGCTGCATGGCCTGGCGCGTCACCGAGAAGGCGCCGGAAATAACCGCCTGCGAGGCGATGACGGTGGCCAGCGTGGCCAGCGCGACGAGCGGGATCAAGGCCCACTCCGGTGCCGACAGGAAGAAAGGATTTTTGGCCGCTTCCGGTTCGACCAGGATCAGCGCGCCCTGGCCAAAGTAATTGAGCACCAGCGCCGGCAGCACAAAGAAGAACCAGGCACGGGAAATCGGCTTCCGGCCAAAATGGCCCATGTCGGCGTAAAGCGCCTCCGCACCGGTCACGGCGAGCACGACGTTACCCATGGCAACGAGCGACATCGCCTTGTTCTCAAGCAGGAACTCGACACCGTAGAGCGGGTTGATGGCCATCAGGATGGCCGGATGTTCGATGATGTTATGCAGCCCGAGCAGCGCCAGCACGGTGAACCAGAGCAGCATGACCGGCCCGAAAAAGGCACCGACCAGCGCCGTGCCACGCCGCTGCACGAAAAAGAGCACAAAGAGCACGACCATGGTGATCGGGATGACGAAGGACTTGAAGGCCGGCGTGATGACCTCCAGGCCCTCGACGGCCGAGAGCACGGAAATGGCCGGAGTGACCATGCCGTCACCGTAGAACATGGCCGCCCCGAGGACGCCGAAGATCATGATCAGGCGAGTCTGTCGCGGCTTCTCCTGGGCGGTATGCAGGGCCAGCGCGATGAGCGCCATGATGCCGCCCTCGCCCCGATTGTCGGCGCGCATGATGAAGCTGACGTACTTGATCGAGACAACGATGATGAGCGCCCAGAAAAAGAGCGACAGGCTGCCGTAGATGTTGCCGACGGTCACCGGGATCGGATGATTGCCGGCGAAGACTTCCTTGACCGCATACAGGGGGCTGGTGCCGATATCGCCATAGACCACCCCGAGGGCGGCCAGCGCCAGCGCTGCGAAACGCTTGCCGGTAACATCCGCCGTCTGGAGACTGCTCATTTCTACCGCTCCCTGTCTATCCTGCGGCTTTCTCAACGGGCCGCTTCAGTCGTCGGGACTCAGCCCCCGAGTGCTGCCTTAAGCGAATGAACTTCCTCTTCCGATTCCTCGACGATTTCGGCCATGGTCTCGGCATCGAACAGCGTTTCCAGAATCGACGTATCGATTTCGCCATCGAGTTCGGCATCGCGCCAGCTGGAGGTCCGGTTGGCAATCTTGTTGGCGATGTAAAGCACGTTGGAGAGGTTGTCGACAGCCGTCACTTCGCGGTCAGTCTCATGATCCCGGACTGCCTCGAGCACCGACTCGGGCAAGCCCATGGCCGAGAGCAGGGCGTGGCCGATATTGTCGTGCCAGCCGACAAGCAGGCCATGCAACTCGACCTTGTCGTTGGCCAGTTCGGGGAAATTCGCCGCCCGCGACATCAGGTAGAAAACGCCGAGATCGTGTACCAGGCCGGCAAACATCGCCTCGTCGCCATTGATCTTGGCCATCTTGCGTGCCAGCACACGGCACAGGGCCGCGACATGCGAGGTATGTTCCCACAGGCTATGGGAAAGCGCCTCGAAAGGCTGCATCTGCTTCGACTTGAGCAGTTGCTCCATGGCCACGGCGAACGACACGGTACGCACCGCCTCCATGCCGACCCGAACGATGGCGCTCTTGACGTCGGCCACTTCGCGCCCGCTCGGGTTCATCGCCACCGAGTTGGCCATGCGGATGATCTTGGCGCTCATCAGCGGCTCGGCACCGACCAGCTTCGACAGCTGCTCGACATTCAGATTGGGATCCTTGAGCGCAGCGCGCACCTGGAAGGTAATGTCGAGGAAGGTCGGAAACGTGATTTCGTTGCCGGAAAGATCCCGGGCGATGTCTTCGAGAATCTTGAAGGTGACGGCGCTGGCCATGCTCTTTTACCTCAGGTGAAAAGAAGTTGCGCCGTCCGGGCAAGGCGGCGCATGAAATTCCGATATTAGAACGGAATATCGTCGCCGAGATCGTCAAACGACGGTTTCGGCTTGTTCTTGGCCGGCGCCGGCGAATAATCGGTCGGTTCGCTGTCGTAGCCACCGCCGCCAGCCGGCGCACCCATGCCCTGGCGCGAACCGAGCATGGTCATCTGGTCACCACGAATTTCAGTCGTGTAACGCTCCTGGCCTTCCTTGTCGGTCCACTTACGCGTGCGCAGGCTGCCTTCAACGTAAACCTGCGAGCCTTTCTTGAGGTACTGGCCGGAGATTTCCGCCAGTTTCCCGAAGAAGGAAATGCGATGCCACTCGGTCAGTTCCTTCTTTTCGCCGGTCGCCTTGTCCTTCCAGCTATCCGTCGTCGCCAGGCTGAAGTTGCACATTGCTTCGCCGCTGGCGGTGTAACGCACTTCCGGGTCCTTGCCCAGATTGCCGATGAGAATCACCTTGTTTACCGATGCCATTGTTATGTCTCCTGAGCAGTTTGTGTCGCCGCGGCGACCACGCGCCGTTGCGGAAAATTCATCGATTTCGCCACCACCAGCCAGACCAGAACCAATCCGGTGCAGGCAGCAAAAACCGCATTATCGCCGAAATGCTGAGCAATATAGCCACCGGCCGCACCGCCGATAAACAGCCCGAGGGCCTGGGTCGTGTTGTAGACGCCCAGCGCCGCGCCCTTGGCGCTGGGCGGCGCCGTGCGCGAGACGAGCGAAGGCAGCGTCGCTTCGAGCACATTGAAGGCGACAAAGAAAAGCGTCAGCCACAGGGCCAGCGCCCACAGGCTTGCGCTATAGATGAGCAGGCCGGACTGGACGACGACGAGCAAGGCGATGGCCGCCAGGAAAATCGGCCGCATCTTGTCCTTGCGTTCGGCCGCGATGATGGCCGGAACCATGATGGCAAAGGAAAAGAGCACAGCCGGCAGATAGACCTGCCAGTGCGAGGCGGCTTCGAGTCCGCCATGATTGACCAGGGCGTGCGGCAGAACGACGAACATCGCCATCTGTACCATGTGCAGGACGAAAATCCCGACATTGAGCCGGATCAGGTCAGGGTCGAGGACAACCTTGCGCAGGGGCAGCTTTTCATGTCCGTGCGGCGGCGGGGCGGGCGGTACGGCCTTGAGCAGCAGGATGATCGCCAACAGCGCCAGCACCCCCGTCATGATGAACAGGCCAGCCATGCCTATCCAGCCGTACAGAATCGGGGCACCGACCAGCGACAGCGCAAAGACGAGGCCGATCGACGAGCCGATCATGGCCATCACCTTGGTCCGGTGCTCCTCGCGCGTCAGATCGGCGGCCAGCGCCGTCACGGCGGCCGAGATCGCGCCGGCACCCTGGAGGACGCGGCCGATGATGACCCAGGTCATGTCCGGCGCCCAGGCGGCAACAAAGCTGCCCAGGGCAAAGACCAGCAAGCCGACGACGATGACCTGCTTGCGCCCGAAAATATCCGAGGCGATGCCATAGGGAATCTGGAATATGGCCTGGGTCAGGCCGTAAGCCCCCAGGGCAAAACCGACCAGCGCCAGGTTGTCGCCCCCGGGCAGGGTTTTCGCATAGACCGAAAACACCGGCAGGATCAGGAAAAGCCCCAGCATGCGCAGGGCGAAGATGGATGCCAGGGAGGCGCCGGCGCGGCGTTCCTCTGGGCTCATGCGGTCGTTTGGGGGTGACATGGTCTTTTGTAATTGTTGCATTGCAGCGGAAGGGGAATATTAGCAGGTTTGCGCCCTGCTCCATCGCGCCGGAAACGCTGCTCACCCAGACCGTAAATAGCGCCCGGAATCCCGTTTGCAGGCATGCACCGATTGAAGCGACGCTGAATTGGGCTACACTGCCAGCGCCCAATTATGCATTTGTCATTATGCGAAATTTACCACCCCTTTCCGCACGGTGCCGTATCGCCCTGGCGACCATCGTCATCACCCTCTCGCTGACCGGCTGTACCGGTTTGCGCCGAGCGTCGCGTCTGAATATCCCGCCTCCACCCGCCGCCCTCCACGATCTCGAAGAACCGGCAAAGCGGCCACCGGCACTCGCCTCCCGCCTCATCGAGCCCAGCCATGCCAGGCCGGAAAAGGAATTGCTCAGGCTCTTCGAGGCTTGGCGGCAGGCATGGCAGGAGCGTGACTTCGATGCCTTCCTGGCCCACTACGCCCCGGCCTACTCCGGCAACGGCACGCCGTCCCTGCGCTGGCAGACGCGACGCCTGCGCATGGTGCAGGGAAAAACCCGGCAGGCCGTGCTGGATTTCGGCAAGCCCGAGATCGAAATGCTCGGCGATGGAGAAGCGCTGCTCAGTTTCCCGCAACACTTTGAAGACGGAGAACTCTCCGAAACCGGCACGAAACAATGGCAACTGCGCCGGATCGACGGCCGCTGGCTGATCGAGCAGGAAATCTTCGAGCGCCAATCCCCGTAGGCCGACGGGGGATGTACTGTTTTTTCATCCAGCAAAAGCAGCGCACACTGTTTCTTTTGGGTATAGTTTCCCCCTTCACTATCCTCCGGCCACAGCGATGGAATTCATCCGCATTCGCGGCGCGCGCACCCACAATTTAAAGAACATCAACCTCGACCTGCCGCGCAACCAGCTCATCGTGATCACTGGGCTGTCCGGCTCCGGCAAGTCCTCGCTGGCTTTCGACACACTCTATGCCGAAGGCCAGCGGCGCTACGTCGAATCGCTCTCGGCCTACGCCCGGCAGTTCCTGCAATTGATGGAAAAGCCCGATGTCGATCTGATCGAGGGCCTGAGTCCGGCCATTTCCATCGAACAGAAAGCGACCTCGCACAACCCGCGATCGACCGTCGGCACCGTCACCGAAATCCATGATTACCTGCGCCTGCTTTTTGCCCGTGCCGGCACACCCTACTGTCCGGAACACAATCTGGCCCTCGAAGCACAGACGGTGTCGCAAATGGTCGACGCCGTGCTCGCCCTGCCGGCCGAAACCAAGCTGATGATCCTCGCCCCGGTTGTCGCCAATCGCAAGGGCGAGCAGCTTGAGCTCTTCGCTGAACTGCGCGCCCAGGGTTTTGCCCGCGTCCGTGTCGATGGCAGCGTGTATGAACTCGACGCCGTACCCAAGCTCAACAAGACGCAGAAGCACACGGTTGACGTTGTCGTCGACCGCCTCAAAGTGCGCGACGACATGCGCCAGCGCCTCGCCGAATCCTTCGAGACGGCCCTGCGCCATGCCGAGGGCCGGGCCATTGCGCTGGAGATGGACGATGGCAAGGAACACCTGTTCTCCGCCAAGTTCGCCTGCCCGGTCTGCTCCTACGCCCTGCAGGAACTCGAACCCCGGCTGTTTTCCTTCAACAATCCGATGGGCGCCTGTCCGAAATGCGACGGCCTCGGCGTCATCCAGTTTTTCGATCCCAAGCGGGTCGTCACCAACCCGGCCGCCTCACTGGCCAACGGTGCGATACGCGGCTGGGACAAGAAGAACCAGTTCTACTTCCAGATCGTCGAATCGCTGGCCGACCACTACGGTTTCTCGGTCGATACGCCTTTCGAGCAACTGACCGAAGCGGAGCGCCAGCTCATCCTCTACGGCTCGGGGCGCACCGAAATAAATTTCCGCTACCTCAATGAAAAGGGCACGCGCTTCGACCGCAGCCATAGCTTCGAGGGCATCATCCCCAATCTTGAGCGGCGCTATCGCGGCAGCGACTCGAATGCCGTGCGCGAGGAGTTGTCCAAATACGTCAGCAGTTCGGCCTGCCCGAGCTGCGCCGGTACCCGCCTGCGCACCGAAGCGCGGCATGTCCGGGTCGGCGAAAAGACCTTGCACGACATCAGCCGCCTGCCGCTCGGCGAGGCACGCAATTACTTCAACTGCCTGGTACTGACTGGCAACAAGGCGCAGGTTGCCGACAAGATACTGAAAGAGATTACAGCCCGCCTGAGTTTCCTGATCAATGTCGGCCTCGATTACCTCTGCCTCGAACGCTCGGCCGAAACGCTGTCCGGCGGCGAAGCCCAGCGCATCCGCCTGGCCTCGCAGATCGGCTCCGGCCTGACCGGCGTCATGTACGTCCTCGACGAACCCTCGATCGGCCTGCACCAGCGCGACAACGACCGCCTGCTGCAGACCCTCAAGAACCTGCGCGACATGGGCAATACCGTGCTCGTCGTCGAGCATGACGAGGACGCCATCCGCAGCGCCGATTACG
>CAIYYE010000441.1 GCA_903930395.1 uncultured beta proteobacterium | reverse complement strand
TCAAGCGCCACCGGGTGACCGGGAACGCGCAGGCCGACGGTGTTCTGGCCGCCGGTCACGGCATCGGGCACCCAGGCCTGCTTTTTCAGGATCAGGGTCAGGGGGCCGGGCCAGAAGGCTTCCATGAGTTCCCAGGCGACATCGGGAACCTGTTCGGCCCAGTGGTCGACGGCATCGTGGCCGGCAATATGAACAATCAGCGGATGATCGGCCGGCCGGCCCTTGGCGGCAAATATCTTGGCGACGGCGGCCGGATTGGCGGCATCCGCCCCCAGGCCATAGACCGTTTCGGTAGGAAAGGCGACCAGTTCGCCGGCGCGCAGCAATTCAACGGCGCGCGTGTAGTCTTGAGTCATGGGCGAAAGCTGGTCGCGGTGCGGATCAAGGCTGGTCAGGCAGCGTCTTGGAGAGCACTTTTTCCGTCTGGCTCTGGCGGAAGCCGGCCAGCTTTTGTGCCACGGCGGCGTCGCTCAGGGCCAGGATGGAGACGGCAAACAGGGCCGCGTTGGTGGCCCCGGCTTCGCCGACGGCAAAGGTGGCAACCGGAATGCCGCCCGGCATCTGGACCATGGAGAGCAGGGAATCGAGACCCATGAGGTGCTTGGACGGCATCGGCACGCCGAGCACGGGGATCTGCGTCTTGGCGGCGAGAACGCCAGCCAGATGGGCAGCACCGCCAGCGGCGCCAATCAGCACCTTGATGCCGCGCTCAGCGGCAGTGGCGGCATAGTCCAGCGCCTGGTCCGGCGTGCGGTGGGCCGAGAGAACCTTGGCTTCGTAGGGGATGTCGAGGTTTTTCAGGGCGACGGCGGCGGCGCGCATGATCGGCCAGTCGCTGTCGGAACCCATGACGATACCAACCAGGGGCTTATTGCTCATGTTGTAAATCCTTCAAGATGGGATGGAAAGATGCCTTAGTCAGTTGGCGGCGGCTTTTCGTTCCGCCGCTTCGATGGTATTTGCCAGCAACATGGTGATGGTCATCGGACCCACCCCGCCCGGCACCGGCGTAATCTGGCCAGCAACCTCAAGGCAGCCGGCGTAATCGACGTCGCCGCACAGCTTGCCATCGGGCAGGCGGTTGATGCCGACGTCGATGACAACGGCGCCCGGCTTGACCATATCGGCCGTGACGAACTTCGGTTTGCCGACGGCGGCAACCAGGATGTCGGCACGACGGGTGTGGCCAAGCAAATCCTTGGTGCGCGAGTTGCAGACGGTAACGGTGGCGCCGGCATTGATCAGGAGCAAGGCCATCGGCTTGCCGACGATGTTGGAGCGACCGATGACGACAGCCTCCTTGCCGCTCAGATCGACATTGCCCTTCTCGAACATCTTCATGACGCCGTAGGGGGTACACGGAATGAAGCGCGGATTGCCCTGGGCCAGCGCCCCGACGTTTTCGGCATGGAAGCCGTCGACGTCCTTGTCGGCGGCGATGGCTTCGAGCACGGCCTCTTCATCGAAATGCTTGGGCAGGGGCAGTTGAACGAGGATGCCGTGGATAGCCGGATTGGCGTTGAGCTCGGCAATCTTGTCGAGCACCGTGGCCTGATCGACCGTCGCGTCGTAAGTGATTTTCTCCGAATGCATGCCGATGGCGAGGCAACCGTTCACCTTATTGCGGACATAAACCTCGGAAGCCGGGTCGGCACCGACCAGAATGACCACCAGACCGGGCTTGTGCCCCTTGGCCGTGAGCGCCTCGACGCGTCCCTTGAAACCCTGGCGGAGTTCTTCGGCCAGCGCCTTGCCATCGATAATTTGAGCTGTCATCGTCGCATCCAACTGAAAAGAAAAGGGGAAAGGCGGCTGCCTTTCCCTTTGAATTGGCGCGTATTTTAACAGAAATGACGCCCGGCACCGGGATAGGCCACCATTGATGGGCATCAAGGTAAAGAATGGCGGCCAGCGGAACAATGGGCCTCCACACCAAGCCCGACAATGACCACCGCCACCCTGCTCGCCGAAAAGTCAGCCAGCCCAGAAACCCGCTTCCGGATTCCCGGCAACAAGGGCATCTGGGCCGGCATTACCTGCGAGTTCGTCGAATTCGCCGTGCTCTTTGCGGTTTACTTCATTGCCCGCGCCCACTTTCCCGAGGCTTTTCACGACGGGGCGCAACGCCTGTCGGTCACCGCCGGGACGACCATCACCCTGCTCATGATCACCAGCAGCTATTTCATCGCCTGCTCGGTCAATGCCATCCGCCAGGACAAACAT
>CAIYYE010000440.1 GCA_903930395.1 uncultured beta proteobacterium | reverse complement strand
TCGTAGGCGCGGGAACCGGATTTCTTCAGCGACGTGATGCCCACCCGCTGGACCGAATACCAGTCGCCGAACTGCCAGGTCAGATCGTCGCAGGTGACGAAATTGCCGAGGCCGGGATGGTAGGGCGCAACGTGATAATCCTCCAGATAGACCTCGATGAAGGTCTTCCAGTTGTAATTGCACTCGTGCATCTCGACGTGGTCGAGCTTGTAACCCGTGAAATCCAGTTCCGGCGCGACCTTCATGCCGGCCAGGTCGGCATTGGCCGACCGCGGACCCTTGAAGAGCAGACCGTTCCAGTTCTCCAGCCTGGCCTTGTTCAGATTGAGGCAGGGATTCTGCGGAAAATGCGGCGCGCCGATCAATTCGCCACCGGTATCGTAGGTCCACCGGTGGATGGGGCAGACAATCGGCCCGTTGAGCGTGCCCGAGCCCTGCAACATGATGGCCTGACGGTGACGACAGACGTTCGACATCTGCCAGTTACCGGCATTCGGCCCCTCGCTGCCGCCATTGAGCAGCATCTGGCCGTGATCCTTCCATTCCAGCGAGCGATAATTGCCCGCTTCCGGCACCATCAGCTGGTGACCGACGTAACCCGACCCGGCATCGAAGATGAGCTTTTTCTCCAGCTCGAAAATCTTTTCGTCGAAGTACCAGTCCACCGGCAGTTGGGAAACTGCGGGGGCCAACCGGGACAGAGTCGCCATGTCGGACATTCCAAAGCTCCAGCGGGGGGTTAAAAAGGGGTGGCCATTTTACCCTGTTATTTGACCGCGCGCCCCTTGATGGAGTATTTTCGCGTGTTTCCCTGAACGCCCAGACATGGACACTATGCCCATCGCCGACATGAAATTCGAGACGGCGCTCGCCGAGCTGGAGAGTATCGTCTCCAGCATGGAAGGCGGCAAGCTCGAACTCGACGCCTCGATCGCCGCCTACCGGCGCGGCATGGAACTGATGAAACACTGTCAGGCGCAACTGAGCGACGCCGAAGAGCAGATTCGCATCCTCGAAAATGGCGAATTCAGGGACGTTAACCGAAATACGCTGGAGACGCAGTGAGCGCAATACCGTTTGCCGACTGGATGGCCCTCACCCAGGACCGCGCCGAAGCCGCCCTCGCCCGCTTTTTGCCGGGCCATGACAGCATCCCCGCGCGCCTGCACGAGGCCATGCGTTACGCCACCCTGGGCGGCGGCAAGCGCGTCCGCCCCCTGCTCGCCCACGCCGCCGGCCAACTGACCGGCGCTGCGCCCGAGCAACTCGATGTAGTGGCCAGCGCCGTCGAAATGATCCATGCCTATTCGCTGGTCCACGATGACCTGCCGTGCATGGACGACGACGTGCTGCGCCGTGGCCGGCCGACCTGCCATGTCGAATTCGACGAACCGACCGCCCTGCTCGTCGGCGACAGCCTGCAAACCCTGGCCTTCGAACTGCTCGCCAGCCAGCCCCTCGGCGAACCGAAACAGCAGCTCGAAATGCTCGCCCTGCTCGCCCACGCCAGCGGTTCGCGCGGCATGGCCGGCGGCCAGGCCATCGATCTTGCCTCGGTCGGCCAGCCGCTCAACCAGCCCGAACTAGAACTGATGCACGCCCTCAAGACCGGCGCCTTGATCCGCGCCGCCGTTTTGCTCGGCGCCCTCGCCGGCCAGCCGCTGTCGGCCGAAGAACGCAGCCAGCTCGACCGCTTCGCCAAACGCGCCGGCCTGCTTTTCCAGGTCGTCGACGACATTCTCGACTGCACGGCGAGCACCGCCACGCTGGGCAAGACGGCCGGCAAGGACGAAGCGGCTGACAAGCCGACCTACGTCAGCCTGCTCGGCCTCGATGCCGCCCGCGCCTACGCCGACGAACTGCGCAGCGACGCCCTCGACGCCCTCTCAATTTTCGGCGAGCGGGCCACGCGCCTGACCCAGTTGGCCGACTTCATCTGCCATCGGCAATTCTAATGACCGCCCCACGTCTGCTTGAAAGCATCAACAGCCCGGCCGATCTGCGCCGGCTGGACCGCAAGCAGTTGCCACAACTGGCGACCGAACTGCGCGCCTTCCTCATCGACTCGGTGTCGAAAACGGGAGGGCACCTCTCGTCCAACCTCGGCACGGTCGAACTGACCATCGCCCTGCACGCCGTCTTCAACACCCCGGAGGACCGCCTGGTCTGGGACGTCGGCCACCAGTGCTACGCCCACAAGGTGCTGACCGGACGCCGCGAAGGCATGAGCACGCTGCGCATGCATGGCGGCGTTTCCGGCTTCCCGAAGCGCAGCGAAAGCCCCTACGACACTTTCGGCGTCGGCCATTCGTCCACCTCGATCTCGGCGGCGCTGGGCATGGCGCTGGCTGCCAAGCACAAGGGCGAGGACCGCAAGGCCGTCGCCATCATCGGCGATGGCGCGATGTCGGCCGGCATGGCTTTCGAGGCGATGAACAATGCCGGCGTCGGCGATGCTGACATGCTGGTTATCCTCAACGACAACGAGATGTCGATCTCGCCGCCGGTTGGCGCGCTCAACCACATCCTGACCCGGCTGACTTCGAGCAAGACCTACAACGTCGCCCGTGAAGCCGGCCGCCACATGCTCGGCTTCGTGCCGCCCCTGCTCGAACTGGCGCGCCGCGCCGAAGAGCACGTCAAGGGCATGATCGCGCCGGGGACGCTGTTCGAGGAATTCGGCTTCCATTACTACGGCCCGATCGACGGCCACGACCTTGACGCCCTGATCCCG
>CAIYYE010000439.1 GCA_903930395.1 uncultured beta proteobacterium | reverse complement strand
TACAACCCGATCACCGATGCCAGCAAGAACGTCGACAAGGGTGCCGAAGGCCTCGATTGCGTTCATGAAATGAACACCATCAACCATTACGTCGGGATGTTCCCGATCGCCACCGGCGCGCCGGTCGAAAAGCCGCTGGCCAAATTCTTCTTCGGTTTCTTCGCCGTCATGCTCGCCGCCTTTGCCATGGCCCGGAAGAAGCCTCGCCTGATCATCCTGGGCGCCGGCTTCACCGCCGTCGCCGCCTGGATGATTGTCGACCAGTTCGTGCTGGGCAATCTCGAGAGCCACGTCCAGGCCTACATGCAGGAGTCCGGCACCTTCTTCAAGGATATGGATCGCATCAACAGCTGGGGCGACAACGTTCGCAATGTCTCGAAGCTCGTCATTTTCGGCCTGATCGCCGTCATGGGCGTCGTCATCGCCGGGGTGGCCAAAATCAAGCCCTTCCAGCTTCTGCTGGCGCTGGTTCCGGCCCTGCTCCCGGTCTTCTTCGTCATCACCTACGCTGGCTGGCTGTGGTTCTTCGGCCACAACATGCACCCGTGGGGCGCCTTCACGGTCAAGCCCTTCATGCCCACCGTCTTCGGCGAAGGCAAGGTTGCCCAGTTCTCGACCTTCTCCTACCCGTACTGGGGCTACGGCCTGCTCGTCGCCATCTTCGTCTGCATGATGCTGGCCCTGCTCATACGCCGCAAGCAGCTGCGCGAAGGAACCGCCGAGTAATCCGCGTGAACCGCCTCAAGCCTCTGGCCCGGCTTAGCCTGGCCGCCACGCTGCTCCTGGTCCTGACCACCGGCCAGACCGAGCCGCAGTCCGGGGTGCCGGCCGGCATGGGCGCCCGCGCCGATGTTGACCGCCCGAAGCCGACCTTCATGCTGCATGAGCGCAACAAGCGCGTGCATGGCCTAAAGCCCTTCCAGGATCTCGTCGACAAGGCGGCGCCCGGCTCGATACTCAAGCCACCGGCTGGCAGCTATGCCGGCCCGGTCGTCATCAACAAGCCGCTGACCATTGAAGGCAACGGCCAGGTCACAATCGACTCCGGCGACCGTGGCACGGTCATGATCCTCGACGCCAGCAACGCGGTCATTCGTGGCCTCCACCTGACCGGTTCCGGCGACTCGCACGATTCCGACGACTCCTGCCTCGACGTGCGTGGCAACCACAACACCATCGAAAATCTGACGATGGACAACTGCCTGTTCGGCCTCGATCTCAAGCAGTCGAACCACAGCATCATCCGGGGCAACAGCATCCGTTCCAAGGAGCGCGAACTCGGTGTGCGCGGCGATGGCCTGCGCCTGTGGTACAGCAACGACAACCTGATCGAGAAGAACGAAATCATCGATTCGCGCGACATGGTCGCCTGGTATTCGCACCGCAATGTCTTCCGCGAAAACTTGGGCCGGCGCAGCCGCTATTCCATCCATTTCATGTTCGCCAACGACAATATGGTCGAGGGCAACCGGTTTTACGACAACGCAGTCGGCGTCTATTTCATGTACACCGAAGGCGGAGTCGTGCGCGACAACGTGATTTCCCACGCCACCGGGGCCACTGGCATGGGCATCGGTTTCAAGGAAGCCTCGGGCACGATTATCGAGAACAACGAAATCATCTACTGCGGCGTCGGCATCGGTTCCGACCTCTCGCCCTTCCAGCCCGACAGCAGCATCGAGATTCGCGGCAACCGCTTCGCCTACAATGGCACCGGCATCCTGTTCAACAGCGAAACCGGCGGCAACAACGTGGTCGATAACATCTTCGAAGGCAATCTGACCCAGGTCGCCTACGGCGGCCATGGCGACAATAACAATAGCCCGAAAAACGTGTGGACCGGCAATTACTGGGACGACTACCAGGGTTTCGACCGCGATGGCGACGGCATCGGCGACAAAACGCATGAACTCTATGCCTATGCCGACCAGATCTGGATGGAACTGCCCATCGCCCGCTTCTTCCGCAGTTCGCCGGTCATGGAACTGCTCGACTTTCTTGAACGCCTGGCCCCCTTCTCGACGCCGGACCTGATTTTGCGCGACGAAAAGCCGCGCTTCATCAAACCACAAAGAGCGACAAGCGCATGAGCGAGAACGAGATCGAAAGCGACCGCGAAAACGGCGGCAACACGCCACGCAAGCCGACGCCGGAGGGCAAGCCGGCCGTTTCGATTGCCAAGCGGCAAACCAACCGCCGCCGCGTCCTGCGCACCATCCTGCTCACCGGCGGGGTGCTCGGTGCGGCCCTGTCCGGCTTCCTGCCGCTCGTCTATGCGCAAAAGAAGCGTCTGCGCCCGCCCGGTGCGCTCGATGAAAAGGACTTTCTCGGCAGCTGCATCAAGTGCGGCCAGTGCGTCCAGGTCTGCCCGGTATCGGCCATCAAGCTGGCCGACCTGGTCGACGGCATGGGCGTCGGTACCCCCTACATCGACCCGCGCAATCAGGCCTGCGACTTTTCCTGCGATGCCGTGCAATGCATCCTGGCCTGCCCGACCGGCTCACTGACCTATCACAAGCCCGATTTCCTGCCGGTTCGCCCCGGCGCCGCGCTGGCCGCCAAACCCATCCTGATCGCCAAGGAAAAGGATGCCGAGCCGACGCTCAACATGCACGAACGCATCGGCGTCGCCCGCCTGACCCGCCCGGAAGCCTGCCTGGCCATTCAGGGCAAGGGCTTCAAGGGCCAGACCCGTGGCCCGGACTTCAAGGGCCAGCTGCGCTACATGGCGGTCGACCGCTGGAAGCCCGTCAAGATCAGCAGCCATCCCTACGATCTCGCCGAATGCGATCTCTGCGTTCGCGAATGCCCGGTCAAGGGCGCCATTTCCATTGAAACCGTGTTCGCACCGGATGGCAGCAAGCGCAAGTCGCCGGTCGTGCATGAACCCTGTGTCGGCTGCGGCGTCTGCGAAATGGTCTGCCCGGTCGAACCCACTGCCATCAGCATCGAAGCTGGCGAGGTCTGGAAATCATGAGCGCCCTCCTCAAACGCCGGTTTGTTGACCAGATCAAGGTGATGTTCGGAGCAGAACCGTCCAAACCGAAGGAAATCGGCCCGGCCGCCCAGAAAATCCATTTCTACAAGAAGGGCAACCGCGACCTCATCGCCGAGAAGCTGCATGCCCGCGCCCATGCCGAGCACAAGAACACCTGGCGCAACCGCCGCTGGGCGACGCTGATCTTCGCTAACCTGCTGTTCACGCTGTCCTTCTTCCTCGACATCCAGATTCTCGAAGGGGCGCTGACTGCCTCGCGCTTCGTCGGTTTCCACCTGATCGACCTCAACTCGGCGCTGCAGGTCATGCTCGCCCACAAGCACATCATCAACAACCTGCTGATCGGTACCGGCACGGTACTCCTCCTCTGGGTGCTGCTCGGTGGCCGTACCTTCTGTTCCTGGGTCTGCCCCTACCATTTGCTGGCCGAATGGGCCGAGAAAATCCATCTCTATCTGGCCAAAAAGAAACTGGTCACCGACCAGACCATGGATCGTCGTCTGCGCACCGTTTTCTGGGCCATCTTCGCACTGCTTGCCCTGGCTACCGGCTACACCGTATTCGAGGCCATCTCGCCGACCGGCATCCTCTCCCGCGCCCTGATCTACGGCCCGGGTTTGGCCCTGCTCTGGGTGCTCGCCCTGCTCTTCTTCGAGGTCTTCTTCTCGCGCCGCGCCTGGTGCCGCTATGCCTGTCCGATTGGCCTGACCTATGGCGTCGTCGGCATCGTCTCGCCGGTCCGCATCATCTACAAGCTCGATGCCTGCTTCCACGAGGGCGACTGCCGCAAGGTCTGCCTCGTGCCGCACGTGCTGGATACGGTGATCAAGGGCCGCGCCGTCGAGACCGAAGTGCCGATCGGCCCCGACTGCACGCGCTGCGGCCTGTGCGTGGACACCTGCCCGACCGGCTCGCTGAGTTTCGAGGTCAAGGGCCTGTCGAAACTGGCCTGAATTTTGACGCAGGTTCAGGGATGACTGAATCAGCCCCCCTATAATTTGCCCATGATCAAATTTACGAATGTTGTAAAAGACTTCCGCCGGGCCCGTGTGCTTGACGGCATCAATCTCGACATCGGCATCGGCGAACGCGTCGCCCTGATCGGCTCGAACGGCGCCGGCAAGACCACCCTGATCCGCTGCCTGCTCGGCGAATACACGCACGATGGTGAAGTCGCCATCAATGGCCTCGACCCGCGCAGCCACCGGACCGAAGTCCTCGGCAACATCGGTTTCGTGCCGCAACTGCCGCCGCCGCTGAAAATGCCGGTCGGCCAGTTGATCGACTTTTCCGCCGCCCTGTGCGCGACCGACCCGAAACGCATCCACGCCATTGCCCAGCGCCTCGGCCTCGATGTCGAAGCCATCCTCGCCCGCCAGTTCGTGCGCCTCTCCGGCGGCATGAAGCAAAAACTGCTGATAGCCATCGCCCTCGGCCGCGAAGCCAGGGTCCTGATCATGGACGAACCGGCGGCCAATCTCGACCCCGAAGCGCGCAAGATTTTCTTCGACTTGCTGGCCGAGCGCCTCGACGACGCAACGATGATCATCTCCAGCCACCGTCTTGATGAAGTATCGGGACTGGTCAATCGCGTCGTCGAAATGGACATGGGTAAGGTCGTTCTCGACGACAAGGTGGCCGATGCCGTGACGCTGACCGCCCGCCTGGCCTGCCGCGTCGTCCTCAGCCGCTTCGAACCGGCCTTTGCCAAGGCACTGGCCGGCTGGAACCTGCGCAGCAGCGACGACAATCGTATCTGGGAAGGCGACATCGCCGGCCCGGACCGCCTGCGCTTCCTCGGCATCATCTCCCGCTACACAGCGCTGGTCAGCGACCTGTCGCTATCCGAGAACTGACCATGTGCAACCCGCATCGACGCAGCCTCATCGGCAGCCTTCTCCTGACGCCCATCGCCGTCGCACTCTCCGGATGCGGTAACAAGGGCGGCTGGCCGGATGGCATGGCCGAGATCAAATGGGACCGCGACACCTGCGTCCGGTGCAGCATGGTCATCTCCGACCGTCGCTTTGCCGGCGAAATCCGCGGTGGCCCGGACAACACCGTTTTCAAGTTCGACGACCCCGGCTGCCTCGCCTTCTGGCTCAAGGAAAAAACCGACAAATACCCGTGGCTGGCCGACCCCGCCACCCGCATCTGGATCGCCGACTTCAACAGCAAGAGCCGCGAAGAGATGAGCTGGCTCGACCCCAAACGCGCCCAGTTCATCACTAAACAATCGCCCATGGGCTACAACTTCGCTGCCGTCACCATGCCTATGCCGGGCAGCCTCGATTTCACCGACATGCGCCAGCACACACTGGCCAAAGGTAAGTAAATGAAACAACTCTGGCTGACCGCCAAACTCGATATCGTCGAATCCCTGCGCGCTCGCTGGTTCCAGATTTACACCCTGGTCTTCGGTGGCATCGTCGCCCTGCTCTTCCTCTTCGGCCTGACCGAATCGCGCGTGCTCGGCTTTATCGGCCTGTCCCGCCTGCTCGTCACCTACATCCAGCTGACCATGGCCATCCTGCCCATTTTCGTCCTGATCACCACCGTGCGTTCGGTGGCCGGCGACCGCGAGGCCGGCGTTTTCGAATACCTGCTCTCGCTGCCGGTGTCGCTCTCGGCGTGGTTCTGGGGGAAGATCGTCGGCCGCTATATTGTCGTCTTCGCACCGGTTTTCCTCGCCATGCTCGGCGCCGTCATCTGGGCGAGCATCCAGGGCATCGAGGTGCCGTGGGACATGTTCGGCTACTACACCGCCCTGCTCGCCGTCATGGCCCTGTGCTTCCTCGGCATCGGCATGCTCATCTCGGCCATCGCCCGCAGCACCGACATGGCGCAGGGCGCCGCCTTCATGGTCTGGCTTTTCCTGCTCCTCTTCCTTGACCTCATCCTGCTCGGCGTCATGATCCAGGGCAAGGTCGCGCCGGAACTCGCCGTCACGCTGGCCCTGGCCAATCCACTGCAGGTCTTCCGCACCGCCGCACTGGCTCTCTTTGACCCGCAACTGATCGTTCTCGGCCCCTCGGCCTACGTTATCCTCGACCTCTTCGGAACGACCGGCTACAAGATTTTTGCCCTGGCCTACCCGGCGGCACTCGGCATGGTCAGTGCTACCATTGGCTACTTCATCTTTCGTCGTGGTGATCTGCCTTGAAAACGCTGTTTGCGGTTTTTGTTGCCTGTCTTTTTTCCAGCCTGGCCAGTGCCCAGGAAACGCAGTCATCGGCACCGCTGTTTGCCGCCACGCTCAACGACCTCAACGACAAGCCGGTCGCCCTCGAGCAATACCGGGGAAAGCCCCTCGTCGTCAATTTCTGGGCACGCTGGTGCGGTCCCTGCCGGGCGGAAATTCCCGAACTGCTCAAGTTCCGTAAGACCCACAAAGGCCAGGTCGAAATCCTCGGCATCGGCATCGAGGACAATGCCGAACCGGCCAGGGATTTCGCCAAAGCCTACGAGATGAATTACCCGGTCTTCGTCGCCAAGGACAAGGGCATCCCGCTCATGATGGCGCTCGGCAACACCAGGGGTGGCCTGCCCTACACGCTGTTCATCGACCGCAACGGGCAAGTCGTCCAGAAAAAAATGGGCGTCCTCAAAAAAGCCGATTTCGATGCCGTGCAGGAAGCTCTGCTTAAGAAATAGGGCACGGCAAATGCCGCCTATCTAGTACTAGGTTTCGTCAATTAGCTTACAAATGAAATCGATGCATTCTTGTGTCAGGCAAGGCGCAAACCGCAGACATAGCCTTCGCTATGGCGAGGATTTGCAACGCAGCATGGCGCGAGAAGGCGCGATTTCATGTAAGCGGTTTGGCGAAACGCAGTACTAGGCGACCAGCTTCTCAAGCTTGGTGTCTGAGCGAGTGGAGCGCTTGATTTCCGCAAGGTATTTCGTTTCCTTGGTGATATTGATTTCCATTGCAACACGGGAAATCTCAAAGCTCGTCTTGCAGGCGTGCTCGTACAGCCCCTTGCCTTTGAACCAGTCGAGCAGATGCGCCAAGTGCCAGAGTGATGGATTCCCTTCGTGCACGGCGGCAGGAAAGGTGGCGCTGTGGGTCATCTGGACTTTTCGAATATATTGCCTGGAAACCCCCAGCAGATCGGCGACATCAGTCAGACCGACCAGATCCGGCAAGGCCTCGATCAGGCTCGCCGCGGGAATGGCTTTTTTGACGTCGGCGAGAGCGCTCAGCATGGCTTCGTCGGCACTCACGGCTTCACGGATGAAGTTGAGAGCCAGCCTGCCCGGTACACCTATACCGATCAACGCGTCGTCGCAACCGGCCGCCATGAGTTTGCCCACCATTTCATCGGAATCATAATCGGTGCCGGGCAGCCGAAACTTTAATGTGAAGTCAAATTCCATCACTCACTCCATATTTTCATCGAGGACTGCATTTGTAAGCGCTGCGCCCCTTTTTCTTGCGTTGTGCAGGCTGCAATTATCAACAACGCGCCGCAATTGCCTGGCGTGGTTTCCAGCACTTCGTGGCGTACTGGAAATGCTGGCGATACAGAACTCGCCACATCGGCAATCTTCGCTGTTGTAAGGGCATTTAAGCTTGCCCCACGCATGACTTCCGCCAACCGCCACTTCCCACCCATTGGCCTCAGCATGCTTTAGTGCGGCTTCGATCTCTTTTTTCGAATGCTTTGGCCGAGGCATTGTGCACCTTCATTTCAGACTAGGTTAGTTCCCGAAGGTTGTCAACTGACAACCCATATTGCGCAGCTTGATCGCCCATAGCGATGCGCAATATTACATTCCTATGTCATTTATTGATCGGTAATCATGGTCAGGACGACAGATTTTCCCTCTGAACAACAAAACACCGATCAGAAGTCCTGCCGAAGAATTGACGACTAAGCGACCCAGGTCACATACCGCCCCAAAGCCCTCCGGTATAGTCGTTTCGATTGCGCCCGGCCCTTTTGCCTGGGCTATCGACAACAACTTGTTTCCGGAGAGACCATGAATATGAACCGCCTCGCTTCCACCCTCCTGCTTGCCGGCCTCGCGCTCGGCGCCACGTCCAGCCAGGCCGACGGCCTCCGGTTTTTCCCTGGTCTGGAGAAGGGTTTCAAGGCTGAACCGTCACTGGCGATTTCCGCCGGCGTCATGGGCGCCGCGGCGACCAACGACGACGCCATGCTCGTTTATGGTCTCGACTTCAACATGAACTGCGGCCTGATCCAGACCGCCGACAACCGTATCCGCACCCATGTCCAGATCAATCACGTTGACGAGTCCGGCATGAAGTCGACCTCCTTCGAGCTGTCGCCGCGTTACACCGTGCCGCTCGGCAGCGGTTTCTCGGTCGGCGCCGGCCCGGTGCTCGGCGTGGTCCTCGCCGACAATGGCCGCAGCGACAAGAGCCTGTTCGGC
>CAIYYE010000438.1 GCA_903930395.1 uncultured beta proteobacterium | reverse complement strand
GACGAATACGCCCCGGTCAAGGAAGGCAATGTCGCCGAGCGGCGCAATGGCGTGCTGGTTTCGCAGGACAACGGCGAAGCGGTCGCCTACGCATTGTGGAAGCTGCAGGACCGTGGCCGCATGTTCGTCAATCCGGGCGACAAGCTGTACGAAGGCATGATCATCGGTATCCACAGCCGTGAAAACGACCTCGTGGTCAACCCGATCAAGGGCAAGCAGCTGACCAACGTCCGTGCCTCCGGTACCGACGAAGCCGTCCGTCTCGTGCCGGCCGTCCAGCTCAGCCTGGAAGCCGCCGTCGAGTTCATCGAGGAAGACGAACTGGTCGAACTGACGCCGAAGTCGATTCGTCTGCGCAAGCGTTACCTGACCGAAATCGAGCGCAAGCGCGCGGTTCGCGGCCTGTAAGCTGGCCCAACGTAAAAAAGGCGATCTGCGGATCGCCTTTTTTGTGCCTGTCGCTGGCCAATTGCGGCTGTTAGCCCAGGAATCAGCCGCCGGTCATCGACATGAAGCGGACGACCTGGGGTGCATCCATCTGCTGGGTAAAGTCATGGCCGTAGGGCTTGATGCCCATGCTGTCGATGATCGCCTGGCGCAAAGGCGCATCGTCGTCGCCAGCCCGCAAGGCAGGTAGCAAATTGGCCGCATCGTTCTGGCCTAGGCAGGGGTAAAGCTCGCCCTTGGCGGTAATCCGGACGCGGTTGCAGGTATCGCAGAAATTGTGACTGTGTGGCGAAATGAAGCCGACGCGGGATTCGCTGCCCGGAATGCGCCAGTAACGCGCCGGGCCACCGGAGTCCTCGGTCGATGGAATGAGCTCGACATGCTGCGCCAGCAGCGCCCGCGTTTCTTCCGATGAAATATAGGTGTTGCTGCGCCCGTGTATCTCGCCGAGCGGCATCTCCTCGATAAACGAAATATCCAGTTCGTTATCGACGGCGAATTTGACCAGATCGACGAATTCGTCATCATTGGTGCCGCGCATCATGACGGCGTTGAGCTTGGTTCGACGGAACCCGGCTTGACTGGCTGCCTCGATGCCGCGCAGCACCTTGGCCAGATCGCCGATTCGGGTGATCTTGCGGAAGCGATCCGGGTTAAGGGTATCCAGGCTGATGTTGATGCGCTTGACGCCAGCCGCCTTCAAGGGCCCAGCAAAGCGGTCGAGCTGTGATCCGTTCGTCGTCAGCACCAGATTGTCGAGGCCGGGCAGGGCGCCGAGGCGCTCGATCAGCCACATCGCATCCTTGCGCACCAGCGGCTCGCCACCAGTAATCCGCAGCTTGCTGACGCCCAGGCCGACAAACACCGTCGCCACGCGCAGGCATTCTTCCAGACTCATCACCGCATGGCGCGGCAAAAAAGTCATTTCCTCGGCCATGCAGTAGGTGCAGCGGAAATCGCAGCGGTCGGTGATCGACAGCCGCACATAGGAAATCCGCCGCCCGTATTTGTCGAGCAGCGTGCCTTCGCGATGCCCCGCTGCCGGTGGCGTCACGTGAGGTGTGAAATCGGCAAGACCGGCTGGCGTCATTTCCTGCCTGAGTGTCTCATTCTGCATGGTGGACGATTCTTGGATGGCCGACAAAAGGTGAGTTACTGTCTGGTCGGCGATTATCAACGCACGACAGGCGCCCAACAAGTAGAGACATCAAAATTCCGGAAAGTTTCTTGCGGCGGAAAATTCAATGACTTCGGCGGGACCTATCCCGGCGCCGGAAATTTATGAAAAAATGTGTCAAAGGACGCACCAGAACGACGAAATGTAACCACCCCACAGGAGCCATGACTATGTTTCAAGCGTTTCTCAGCCCACTCTCCGGCGCTTGGGTAAGCCGATCAAATCGATTTGCGTTTCCACGGATTGCCGCCATGCTGCTGCTCGCCATCTCGCTTCCAGTGCAGGCCGGGCTTTTCGACGCGATTACCGACCTCTCCAAAGCGATCAGCGACGGCAAGGCCAAGGCCGATGCGAAGAGTGACGCGGATTTCGAAGACGACACCAGCAAGAAATTCCCGCCCTATCGCTTTGAAGCTCCGGCGGCCAGTCAGTCAGCACAGTATGTGGAAGCCGTGCGAGGCAGTAATTTCAAGAGTATCAAGAAGGTTGGCATCGTCAATTTCAGTGTCGAATTCGCCTTGTTCAAGGAGGTTTCGGCCATGGGTGGCAGCCAGTATCAAGGTGGCACAGCGCGTGACGCCACCAAGTCGATGAAAATCCCGCCGCCCGACGTGGCTCGCCTGCAGCAGCTGGTTGACAAGCTATATGCCCAGACTGCCGAGGATTTCGCCTCGATGGGCATCGAAGTGGTGCCGTTTGAGCGACTCAAAGCAACCAAGAACTATGCCGAACTGGCCCCCGCGCAACATGCCTCACCCTGGCTGACCGATACCAAGGATTCACAGTCTGTTTTCATTGCCCCAACCGGCATGCCACTCTACATGGACAACCCCAACCGGGCCGATTTCCTGAAGGGACTGGGCTTTACCTTCGGTACCAACACCCGCCTGAAGGAAATCATGATGACTTACGACCTCAACCAGGAGGTGCATCTGGTATCCGTCAACATGGTGGTCGATTTTGCTGCGCTGAAAACTTCAGGCAGCAGTTTCCTCTCGGTGGCATCGACCCGTGGTGCCAACCTGCACCATCTGCATGCCAACAACACCTCCTACCGCTTCATCAGCACAACCCAGCCCGAACTCATGTTCGTCAAGCTCAAACAGCCTCTGGTATCGGATGTGCGACTGATTGCGGAAACATCCACAGTCAAGGGGCAGGTCAGCACCCAGACCTTCAGCGCCACCGGCATGGCGGTTGAAACCACGCAAAAGGATTCTTACAACCGCGGAGCGGGCCAGTTCGACCTGGATACCTATTACCGGCGCAGCGGCGACATGCTGGATGCCTCCCGCCAGATGTTTGCCGAGGAGCTGCGCAAACTGCGGTGATTTTGCGTGAGACTGGATGGTCAAGGCAGGCATTCCTGGCTTGATCCCAATCGATAGGATTCTCTGCCGGAAAACAAAAAGCCCAACCAAATTGGCTGGGCTTTCTGATGTGTTTTCTGGCTCCCCGACCTGGGCTCGAACCAGGGACCTACGGATTAACAGTCCGGCGCTCTACCAACTGAGCTATCGAGGAACAGAGAGGCGCATTATAGGAGTAGAATCCCCTCGTGTCAAGCTTCTTGTGGTTTTTTGGGAATATTGGACGGGCTTATGGATTCCAATTTGGTATACGCAAAAACGCCGACTGGTGATGAGGCTGTTCGCCAGAGTACGCGGGTCGTCCAGCGGAATCTGCGCATGGTCCTGGTGCAGGTCGACGGAAAAACGAGCGTCGAGGATTTGACCGAGAAAATCGGCAATCCCCGGCTGGTTCAGTCTGCCTTGCGCGACCTGGAGGAGGGCGGCTATATCGTGCCGGTTGCTGAAGCGGCATCGGTTTGGGAGAAGGCCAGGAGCGCAGCCAAGCCGGATGCGGGGCCAGACTCTGTGCGGCTGATGTCACGTTTTTCGGCCTTTGGCCAGCAGGCCCCGGCGGCATCCGAGTCAAAGCGAAGCGATAGCGTCACGAGCAATTTTTCCTCATTCGGAAAGCCCATTCTTCCTACCTCGTCAAAGTCCGTTGCCGGGACACGTCAGCCGGCGGCAGTGGCCGAGGTGGCCGAGTCCGAGCCTGCGTCGTATCGGCAGGGGACGTCAACGGGGCGCAAGCTGTTTTGGGGGCTGGTCTTCGTATTTTCGATAGGGGTCGCCACCCTTGTTTTCTACCCCTATGAGCAATTCAAGCCCGCCCTTGAGGCAGCGGCAACGCGCATGCTCAAGACGCCGGTCAGGATAGATCGGGTCGGTGTCGCGTTTATCCCCGCACCCTCGCTCAAGCTGACCGGGATTCACCTGGGTGAAAAGGCGGAGGGGGAAATCGCCGAAGTGCGTATCGCTTCGCCACTGTCGCTGATCGGCGGCGCGCCTTACCGGGTCGCGAAAATGGAAGTGTCCGGGGCAACATTGCTTGCCAACAGCGTGCTGGCCCTGCCGATGTTCATGGGTGAAATGGCGGGCGGGCAGGATCTGGTCGTCGGAAAAATCCTGATCGACCATTTCCGGCTCAGACTCAACGATGGCCTGGCATTCGATGATCTGTTCGGCGAAGTCGCTTTTCGCCCGGATGGGGTGATGGATAAGGCTACACTGGAGACGCCAGACCGCAGTGTGCTTGTCAATGCAACGCCGAGCAGCCAGGGGCTGGTCTTGACAATCGAAGGGCGGGCTTGGACGCCACCCGGCTCGACGGTTTCGTTTGCTTCGCTCCAGGCCAAGGGCTTGCTACAGAATAACAAGCTGCTCATCCAGAATATCGACACCACTTTTCTCGGCGGCATTCTTCATGGCAACTGGCTGATCGACTGGAGCAACGGCCTGGCGATGGCTGGCGAGGGGAGGGTGAGCGGGCTGGATAGTCGAAAAGTCAGCGCAGCTTTTGCCCCGTCCCTGAAAATCGACGGCGACTTGAGCGGCAGCTTGCGCCTGCGCGCCAGCGGGCGCGACTGGGTCGGCCTGTGGGCGAACCTTGAAGCGACGGCCAATACGGAAATTACGCGAGGCACCTTCCACGGCGTCGATCTGGGCGAGGCTGTGCGTCGCAGCGGGGTCTCCGAAGTACGGGCGGGCGTTACCCGCTTCGACAAGCTGCGTTCGACGATCACCATCACACCGACGCAAGTCATCGGGCGTGATCTCCGGATGGATGCCGGCATGGTGACGGCGGTGGGTCAGTTTACTGCCGGGCGCAACGGCGAAGTCGAGAGCAACATGTCGGTCACCATGCAAACCTCGGTTTCTAGCCAGAACGGAACGGTGCACGTTTATGGCGTGTTGCCGAACCTCAGCGCGAGTTCGCGGAAATAAAAAAGGGCGGAACCGAGGTTCCGCCCTTGCTGCATTTCAAGACCGGGCCGATCAGGCCTTGGTGACTGCGGCGATGGCCTTGGCCACGTAGTCGAGGTTCTTGGTGTTCAGCGCGGCCAGACAGATACGGCCGGTCGACACGGCGTAGATGCCGAACTCTTCGCGCATGCGATCAACCTGGGCAACGCTCAGGCCGGTGTAGGAGAACATGCCGCGTTGCTGGGCGACGAAGGAGAAGTCCTGCGCCACGCCTTGGGCCTTGATGGCATCGACCAGGCCGGTACGCATGGCGCGGATGCGGTCACGCATGCCGGCCAGTTCGCTTTCCCACATCTGGCGCAGTTCGGCCGAGGCGAGTACGCCGGCAACCAGGGCGCCGCCGTGGGTCGGCGGGTTGGAGTAATTGGTGCGGATGACGCGCTTGAGTTGCGACATGACGCGGCCCGACTCGTCCTTGCCGGCGGTGATGATGGACAGCGCACCGACGCGCTCGCCGTACAGCGAGAAGTTCTTGGAGAACGAGCTGGAGGCGAAGAATTGCAGGCCGGAAGCCGAGAAGGCGCGGACGGCAACGGCGTCGGCATCGATACCATCGGCAAAGCCCTGATAGGCCATGTCGAGGAAGGGCACGAGGCCGCGTTCCTGACAGATGGCGACGACTTCGCCCCACTGGGCATCGCTCAGGTCGGCACCGGTCGGGTTGTGGCAGCAGGCGTGCAGCAGGATGATCGAACCGGCAGGCAAGCCGTTCAGGCAGGCCTTCATGCCGGCAAAATTGACACCACGGGTGGCGGCGTCGTAGTACGGGTAGGTGTCGACTTCAAAGCCGGCCGACTCGAACAGAGCGCGATGGTTTTCCCAGGACGGGTCGCTGATGTAAACCTTGGCAGCCGGGTTCAGGCGCTTGAGGTAATCGGCACCGATTTTCAGGGCGCCGGTGCCGCCGAGGGCCTGGGCGGTGATGACCTGACCATTGGCGATCAGGGCGGAATCCTTGCCGAGCAGCAGGTTCTGGACGGCGGTGTTGTAGGCCGGGTTGCCTTCGATCGGCTGGTAGCCGCGCGGCAGGGCTGCTTTCACGCGAGCATCTTCCGAGGCCTTGACGGCGGCCAGCAGCGGGATCTTGCCGTTGTCGTCGAAGTAGACACCGACGCCGAGATTGACCTTGGTGGTGCGCGCATCGGCGTTGAAAGCTTCGTTCAGACCGAGGATAGGATCGCGCGGGGCCATTTCCACCGCAGCGAAGATCGAAGAGGACATAGGAACTCCGTGAAATAATACAAACAATGTCCGCGCAGCCGATTTGCTGCGCGACGAAAACCGTAGAATTTTAGCATGAGCGAAACCAACAACATCATTCCGGTTGCCAGCTTCGAAGGTAGTCCCTTCCGATTGCACCAGCCTTTTCCACCGGCTGGCGATCAACCGGAGGCGATCCGTCAGCTCGTCGAGGGGCTGGGCGACGGCCTGTCCTTTCAGACTCTGCTCGGCGTCACCGGCTCGGGGAAGACCTACACGATGGCCAATGTCATTGCCCGGACCGGGCGCCCGGCCCTTGTGCTGGCGCCCAACAAGACGCTGGCGGCGCAGTTGTATTCTGAATTCAAGGAGTTCTTTCCGGAAAACGCTGTCGAGTACTTTGTCTCTTATTACGACTACTACCAGCCGGAAGCCTACGTACCATCCCGCGACCTGTTCATCGAAAAGGACAG
>CAIYYE010000437.1 GCA_903930395.1 uncultured beta proteobacterium | reverse complement strand
CGCTGCACCTTTCTCGTTAGGAGCCGAAAATGAACATCGATCTCATCAGCAACGCCAACTCGCCACCGCGTGTCGCGGTGCCCGAGGTAGCCGCAACGGTCACGCGCCAACCCGCCACCCAGAGCAAGGTTCCGGAAGCCAGAAAAGAAACACAGGCCACCGACAACCAAGTGCAGGCCAAGCCACCGGAAAAGCAAGAGGTGGAAAAGGCTGTCGCCCAACTGGCCGAGTTTGTCTCATCCAAGCAGTCGCAAATCAGTTTTTCAATTGACGAGTCATCGGGCTCCCAGGTTGTTAAAATCATGGATACCGAGTCAAAGCAGATCATCCGGCAATTTCCGTCGGAAGAGGCTGTGGCGATCGCTCGCGCTTTGGACAAGCTCCAGGGTCTGTTGATCAAGGACAAGGCGTAGCGGCAAACAGGAGGGAAATCGCGATGGCAACCACCAGTTCTCTGGGTATCGGCACCGGCGTGGATTTGCAGTCCATGCTGACCAGCATAATCAATGCCGAGAGAGCGCCCATCAGGGCGCTGGACACCAAGATTGCGGCGGCCAACAACAAGATTTCCCTCTACGGCACCCTCAAATCCAAGCTGGATGCCTTCAAGACTGCTGCCGACACGCTGCAGTTTCCTTCGCGCCTCTCCGCCCTCAGCGCCACCTCAAGCGACACCACCGTATTGACGGCCAGCGCCAACTACACCGCAGCAGTCGGCAGCTATGGCATGGAAGTCACCCAACTGGCCGGCAACCAGAAAAGTTTCACGACGGCATATACCGCCGGCAGCACGTTTGGCCCCGGCGACATCAACTTCACCGTGGGCGGTGTTGCCGCGGCGACCATCACCCTGACGGGAGCAGCGTCGTCGCTGCAGGATGTCAGCACAGCCATCAACAATGCAAAGGTCGGCGTAACCGCCACCGTGATCACCGATGAAACCGGCAAGCAACGCATGATCCTGACCGGCGACAAGTCGGGCGCCAGCAATACGTTCTCGATGACGTCCACCCTGACCGCTTCGGGCAGCCAGGCGTCGCTGGCCAGCTTTGACACGACGACAGTCGGCCTCAACCGGACGCTCGCCCAGGATGCCAAGATGAAAGTCGACGGCATCGTCATCAGTTCGACGACCAACACCTTCTCCAACATCGGCGGCCTGACCCTGACCGCCGTCAAGCTCGGCACGTCGAACGTCACCGTGCAGAACGACAGCACCAAGATCACCACGGCCGCGCAAGCCTTTGTCGACAGCTACAACGCGGCGGTCACATTGATCAAGTCGAATAGTGGCTACAACGCGACAACCAAAGTCGGCCAGCCATTCAGCGGCGACACCGCGACGCGCACGATACTCAACACGCTGGGCAGCACCAGAACCACCGTACCGACCGAACTGAGCAGCGCCACTTTGAAAACGCTCTCGTCCATCGGCATCACCATGCAACAATCGGGCTTGTTGAGCCTGGACTCTGCAGCGCTGAACACCGCCGTCAAGAACACGCCGACCGACGTGGTCAAAGTCCTGAACGCCTATGGCAAAGCCTTCAGCGATCAGGTAACGAGCATGCTGGCATCCAGTGGCACGGTAGGCAATCGGATCAGTAGCCTGGACTCCACGGTCAGAAGATTTGAGGAAAGCCAGGACAAGATGGAGGTTCGGGTGGCGCTGGTTGAAAAACGCTACCGCGCCCAGTTTACCGCCCTCGACAAACTGGTCAGTTCAATGCAGACCACCAGCAGCTATCTGACGCAGCAGATCGCCCAACTTCAGAAATGAAGCCGATGACTGAGGCGGCTCAGCTCAGTCCTTGCTAAGATACACAATCAATTTTCCCGGTCGTCTATCCATGTTTTCAAGCCCCATCGCCTCCTACCAACAGATCAGCATCGAATCCGATGTCCGTGGGGCTGATCCGCATCGCCTCATCGTGCTGCTCTTCGACGGTGCCGAGAGTGCGATGCAACAAGCGCTGGTACTTTTGGCAGCCAATGATTTCAAGGGCAAATCAGACGCCCTGATGAAGGCCATCGACATCATCCTGAGCGGTCTCTCGGCCAGTCTGGATATCGAACAGGGTGGCGATCTGGCGCAGAATCTCAAGGCGCTTTACGAATACATGGTGTCGCGTCTTGTGTACGCCAATGTCCACAAGGATGCGGCGGCCATCCGCGAGGTTCAGGGGCTGCTCGGCGAAATCGCCTCGGCCTGGCGGGAAATTGGCGTTACCGGGAGGCAGGATCCTGACCAGCAAGCCTAGCCCGGAAGATATCCTTCTGCGGCTCGCCAGCGGCCTGCATACCTTGCTGGAGGTTGCTGAAAAGGGTGAATGGGAAAAAGTCGATGGCCTGCATGGCGATCTTTTGCAGACAATGGACATCCTGTGCGCCCCACCCCCGCATGACCTGAGCAAGGCCGAGCGGCGGGCACACGTTGAAAGCATCCTGCGACTCCTGCACGATGCCGTGGCTGTCTGCTCCGAACGCAAGGATCAAATAGCCGGACTGGTCAACGCCTTTGCCAAGGCGACGACCCCACCACCCCAGCCATGATCCCGGCAGACGTCGCCAGCAGCCTGCGGCTGATGATGCCCGAGCTGCAATCGGTAACCAACGCCCAGGCGCAACCGGTTGCCAGCGCCCAGCGCATCGCCGACGTCCTGAGCAATCTCGTTCCCGGCCAGCGCATCATGGCCGAAATCCAGGCGATGATGCCGAACGGCACCTACCGGGCCCTGGTTTCCCAGCGCGACATCACCCTGGCCCTGCCCTTCTCGGCAAAGCCCGGCGATGTCCTTGAACTGGAAGTCACCGAGAGCGATGGCAAGCTGACCCTGGCCTTCGTCGCCAATCGCTCAACCGGCAACAACGCAGCCCCGCCGCAGGAGTCGGTGAGCACCTCGCTGAGCAATGCCGGCAAGGTCATCGGCAATCTGCTGACGCCACTCGAAGGCGAAGGCAAGCAGGCCGCACCAGCCCCCCTCAATCGCAGCCAGCCGCTGGTCGAGGCGATGCCCAAAAACGCCGCTGATCTGGCCCCCGTATTGAAGCAGGCGCTGACGCAGAGTGGCATGTTCTACGAGGCCCATCAGGCCCGCTGGGTGAACGGGCAATTGCCGACCGCAGCCTTGCTGCAGCAACCACAGGGCAAGCTCTCGCCGGCACCGCAGAACGCCCCGGAATTCATCAATCGCAGCGCAAACTTCCTTCCCGCCTCCCCTGCCAACAGTCTTGTGGCGGCTATCGCCGTGAGCACGCCGGGCCAGGCATCAGCCTCGGCAACGCCGGCAATGCCGGCAATCCCAGCCGCCAGCACGCCAGCCATGCCCGCTACGGCAACGCCTCCCTCCGTCG